>NZ_JAQOSR010000088.1:0-36358 GCF_046718885.1 Bradyrhizobium sp. UFLA01-814
CGGTCAGGTTCGACGCCATGAAGTTGACGTTGTCGGTGAGGTCCTTCCAGGTGCCGGCGACGCCGGGCACTTCGGCCTGGCCGCCGAGCTTGCCTTCGGTACCGACCTCGCGCGCCACGCGCGTCACCTCGCCCGCAAACGCATTGAGCTGGTCCACCATCGTGTTGATGGTGTTCTTGAGCTCGAGGATTTCGCCCTTCACGTCGACGGTGATCTTGCGCGAGAGGTCGCCGCGCGCCACGGCGGTGGTCACCTCGGCGATGTTGCGGACCTGCGCGGTCAGGTTGCCGGCCATCGAGTTGACGTTATCGGTCAGGTCTTTCCAGGTGCCGGCGACGCCGGGCACGTTGGCCTGGCCGCCGAGGCTGCCGTCGGTGCCGACCTCGCGCGCCACGCGCGTCACCTCGCCCGCGAAGCGGTTGAGCTGATCGACCATCGTGTTCAGCGTTTGCTTCAGCTGAAGGATCTCGCCGCGGACGTCGACCGTGATCTTGCGCGACAGGTCGCCGCCGGCGATCGCGGTCGCGACCTCGGCGATGTTACGGACCTGCGCCGTGAGATTGCCGGCCATCGAGTTGACGCTGTCCGTCAGGTCCTTCCACGTGCCGGCGACGCCGGGCACCTCGGCCTGGCCGCCGAGCTTGCCGTCGGTGCCGACCTCGCGCGCCACGCGCGTCACCTCGCCGGCGAAGGCGTTGAGCTGGTCCACCATCGTATTCAGCGTTTCCTTCAGCTGAAGGATTTCGCCCGATACGTTCACCGTGATCTTCTTCGACAGGTCGCCCTTCGCCACCGCGGTCGCGACCTCGGCGATGTTGCGGACCTGCGCGGTCAGGTTCGAGGCCATCGAGTTGACGCTGTCGGTGAGATCCTTCCAGGTGCCGGCGACGCCGCGCACCTCGGCCTGGCCGCCGAGCTTGCCTTCGGTGCCGACCTCGCGCGCCACGCGCGTCACCTCGCCCGCAAACGCGTTGAGCTGATCCACCATCGTGTTGATGGTGTCCTTCAGCTCAAGGATTTCGCCGCGCACGTCCACCGTGATCTTCTTGGAGAGGTCGCCGCCCGCGACCGCCGTCGTCACGGCGGCGATGTTGCGGACCTGCGCGGTCAGGTTCGACGCCATGAAGTTGACGTTGTCGGTCAGATCCTTCCAGGTGCCGGCGACGCCGAGCACATTGGCCTGGCCGCCGAGCTTGCCTTCGGTGCCGACCTCGCGCGCCACGCGCGTCACTTCCGACGCGAAGGCGTTGAGCTGGTCGACCATGGTATTGAGCGTTTCCTTCAGCTGAAGGATCTCGCCCGACACGTTGACCGTGATCTTCTTCGAGAGGTCGCCGCCGGCGATCGCGGTCGCGACGTCGGCGATGTTGCGGACCTGCGCGGTCAGGTTCGACGCCATGAAGTTGACGTTGTCGGTCAGGTCCTTCCAGGTGCCGGCAACGCCGGGCACCTGGGCCTGGCCGCCGAGTTTGCCTTCGGTACCGACCTCGCGCGCCACGCGCGTCACTTCCGACGCGAACGAGTTGAGCTGGTCCACCATCGTGTTGATGGTGTCCTTCAGCTCCAAGATCTCGCCGCTGACGTCGACCGTGATCTTGCGCGACAGGTCGCCGCGCGCCACGGCCGTGGTCACGTTGGCGATGTTGCGCACCTGGGCGGTCAGGTTGCCGCACATCGCGTTCACCGAGTCGGTGAGGTCCTTCCAGGTACCGGCGACGCCGGGCACGATCGCCTGGCCGCCGAGCTTGCCGTCGGTGCCGACCTCGCGCGCCACGCGCGTCACTTCCGAAGCGAACGAACGCAGCTGATCGACCATCGTGTTGATGGCTTCCTTCAGCTGCAGGATCTCGCCGCGAACGTCGACCGTGATCTTCTTGGACAAGTCGCCATTGGCAACCGCGATCGTCACCTCGGCGATGTTGCGGACCTGGCCGGTCAGGTTGTTGGCCATCGAGTTGACGCTCTCGGTCAGGTCCTTCCAGACGCCGGTCACTTCCGGCACCTGGGCCTGGCCGCCGAGCTTGCCCTCGGTGCCGACTTCGCGCGCCACGCGCGTGACCTCCGAGGTGAACACCGAGAGCTGCTTGATCATCGTGTTGACGATGTTCGCCGACTGCAGGAATTCGCCGCGCAGCGGCCGGCCCTCGACGTCGAGCTGCACGGTCTGCAGCAGGTCGCCCTGCGCCACCGCGGCGACCGCGCGGGTGACTTCGCGGGTCGGCCACAGCAGATCGTCGATCAGCGTGTTGACCGAGCTCTCCATATCGGCCCAGGCGCCGCTGGCGAGGCCGAAATTGACGCGCTGGCGGGTCTGTCCCTCGCGGCCGACGACCTGGCCGACGCGCGCCAATTGCTGCGCCATGCGCTCGTTGGCGGCTGCGATTTCGTTGAAGGCGTCCGCGATCTTGCCGTCGATGCCGAGATAGTCGCCACGCATCCGGACCGAGAAGTCGCCGGCGCGCATTGCCTGCAGCGACTGCAGCAGGTCGTGCGAGGAATCGAGGCTTCCGTTTGATTGTTGGCTGCGGCGTGTATCAGCACGGGGACGAGGCGGCGAACCGAGATCGGTCATGTAATTTCCCCTACACGCGCTGGCCGCGAATCCAGAGACTCGGCAATGCCAGTGTGACCATAAGAATGACTGCCCTTGATCTATTCAAGCGGGAAAACGCCAAAACCGCAATTTGTGACGCAAACCGAGTACCTTAATCGCGACTGGAACCAAAAAGTTCCAACCGCCGGCGGGACTTTTCTGAAGGCCAACCCAAGCCGGTCGGATTACCCCGCAGTCCTCGTGTTCGCATGGAACATTGGCTTCCCCCGCGCGTTTCGGGCGGGGCAGGATCGGTGATGGTTAAGAAATCAGAACAGCTCGAACGCGGTATTGTTGCGAACCGGCGCGATTTTCGGCCGGCGGATGGCGGCGTGGTCGACTACGCCAGCGGCGTGGTCGACTACGCCATTTGCATGCTCGCCCCCGATGGCCGGGTCATCAACTGGAACAAGGGTGCTGAGCGCATCACCGGCTATCCGGCCAAGGCGATCCTCGGCAAGCACTTCTCGATCTTCTATCCTGCCGAAGACCGCGCATCCGGCGTTCCGGCGAAAGCGCTGCAGATGGCGCGGAAGGAAAAGCACTCAGCGGCCGAAGGCTGGTGTCTCCGCAAGGACGCATCGCAATTCTACGCCGCTGTGGTCATCGATCCGATCCATGAGAAGCGCAAGCTCGTCGGCTACGTGATGGTCATCCGCGACATCGCCGAGGGGCATCAGGCGCGCGAGGACCTCGAGGCCAGCGAAAGTCAGTTCCGTCTGCTGGTGAGCAACGTCACCGACTATGCGCTCTATATGCTGACGCCGGCCGGCATCGTTGCCAATTGGAACGCCGGCGGCGAGCGCATCAAGGGCTATTCGCCCGGCGAAATCATCGGCCAGAGCTTCTCGCGATTCTATACGCCGGCCGATCAGGCCGCGGGCAAGCCGGCCCGCGCGCTCAAGATCGCCGAAGAGACCGGGCACTATGAGGAGGAAGGCTGGCGGGTCCGAAAGGACGGTTCATTCTTCTGGGCGAGCGTCGTGATCGATCCGATCCGCGATAGCGACGGAAGCCTGGTCGGCTTTGCCAAGATCACACGGGACATTTCCGAGCGGCGCGACGCGCAACAGAAGCTCGAACAGGTGCAGCGTCAGCTGGCGGAATCGCAGAAGATGGATGCGCTGGGCCAATTGACCGGCGGCGTCGCGCACGACTTCAACAACCTGCTGATGATCATCTCCGGCAATCTGCACCGCATCAAGCGCGAGGTGACGAGCGAGCGGAGCAAGCTTGCGCTTAGCGCGATCGAAACCGCATCCGAGCGTGCCGCGTCCCTGACCAGGCAGCTCCTCACCTTCGCGCGTCGGCAGAGTGTCAATCCGCAGACCATCAATGTCACTGAGCGGATCACCGCGGTGCGCGAGGTTTTGACCAGCGCACTCGGCGGCGCGATCAAGCTGAACATGGAGATCCGAGCGGATCTCTGGCCGATCTTCGTCGATCCGACCGAATTCGAGACCGCGCTGATCAACCTCGTGGTCAATGCGCGGGATGCGATGGCCGGCGGCGGCACGCTGACCATCGCGGCGTGCAATGTCCCGGAAGCCGCCCAGGTGGTCGTCAGCGTTACCGACACCGGCGAAGGCATTCCTGACGATGTCATGAACAGGGTCTTTGATCCCTTCTTCACTACCAAGCCGGTCGGCAAAGGGACTGGCCTTGGGTTGTCCCAGGTTCACGGTTTCGCGCACCAGGCGGATGGCCGGGTCGAGATTACAAGCGCGCTCGGCAAGGGCACGACGGTCAGCATCTACCTGCCGCGGGGGACTGCGGCCGCAAAGTGCACGGCTACGGGGCGCAGCGTGCCCGGCTCGGCCACGATCCTGCTGATCGAGGACAATCCCGCCGTCGCCGATGCGAGCACGGGCCTGCTTGAACAGCTCGGTTACACCGTGCACTGGGCGTCGAACGCAGAGGCGGCCTTGTCGGAAATCGACACCAACGGGATCGACGTGGTGTTCAGCGACATCGTCATGCCCGGCAGGATCGACGGACTGAAGCTGGCGCGCACGATCCGCGACAGGAAGCCCGAGCTGCCGATCCTGCTGACGACAGGCTACAGCGAGAGCGCGCGCGACGTGAGGTCCGACTTTCCGGTGCTGCGCAAGCCGTACCACATCCACGACCTCAGCCGCGAACTCGCGAAGTTGACGGGGCACGGGGTCGACAACGCGACGGGCGGCCCGTCCGCCGACGCTTCGGGCGAGTTCGATGCCATCGCGCGTGACGTCGCGGCCAGGCCAAAGGCGAAAGCCCGCTCCTAGTGCAAAATGGAAAGGCTAGCGTTCCGCCGGCCAGCTACGCCGCACCAATTGCACCCGCTCGATGCGGCTGCATTGCTCGCAGCGGTACTGAAGGATATCCCTGCCCTCACTGCCCGGATGGCTGCTCTCGAGCCGCATCGTCCTGATGCAGCTGATGCAGGAGATCAGCGTCAGCAACGGACTGCGATCGTCATTCATCGATGCCCGCGGTGGCGCGGTCGGATCGGCGATCATGGCGCTGGGCGATGCTATGGTGTTGGCTCTCACCACAAGAAAATGCAGATCCTGCGGCTCGGGTTCCCGCCTTGAAACCTGATTTGGGCCTGAGCCGCTGTTCGAGGCTCCCTTCTTTGGTCGAACGGCCCGATCACACCCGAGCGTTGCTGTGACTGGGCCCGGGCTTTTTCGCCTTGTCCAGCTTGACCTTCGCACCGGCACGGTCCTCGAAGCTCCGGCTGAGCCGCTCCCGCACCGTGGGGAGACGCTCGCCGCCGCCGGCGGCCTTCCACCGGCCGACGAGCTCGGCCACTTCGGCTCGCATCGCCATCAGCCGGTACGACGCTTCACTGCAATCGAGGTCGCGGTTGACCTGATCCCGGATCGACGCCTCGACCAAGGTCATCTCGGCTCGCAACGTGCTGATCTTGCGCCGAATTTCATTGATTTTATTGTCCATGGCTTGTTAGAACAAAAATAGAACATATTGTCAAGTCACGATCCAGCAAGCGAGGCAAGCAATGAGCGTGGCAGCGGTAAGATATGGTGGGGTTGCGGAGCGCCTTGGCGGGCTGATGACCCGCGCCCAGGCGCTGCGGTTGAGGAGCCTTGCCGAGGAGGCCTATCAGCCGAACCAGTACGCGCGCGACCTGACGTCCGAGGAAGCCGAACGGCGCATCGATGCGCTGAAGGCAGAGATCGCGCTGGCGGATTCTTTCTGAACCGTCCGCTCCAACCAGCCCGGGCGTCCCCTTAAGGCTTTGATATAGCGGCACAGCTAGGTCTGTTCCTGTTATTGCTGCTTTGTCCTATTGCTGCTTGGTCCTGGGGGAGCCTGACGTGCTGGAGCTGGAGAAGCGGTCGCCGCTTGCGTTCCCGATTACGCTGAAGGACGGGCGAACGCTCGCGACGGTTGGCGACGCCGCGGACTACCTGTCCGCGCTGAACCTGGATCAGCGTGAGCGCGGCTACTGGAAGACGGCGATCATGATGTTCAACAACGCCATGCGCGAGCCGGGCTATCTGAAGATCGCAACCATGAACCTCCGGTCCGCGCTCGTGTATGACCGCCTGGTCGACGACGTTGGCTCCTGATTGTGGTGCGGCGGCTACAGCCGAATCGGCGGTGGTTGCGTAAGGCCCTGTTCGTTATGGCCGCAAACAAGGTAACGGCGGTACACGCGACGGCCAGGCGCGCAATGCGCTTCAGCCGTACTCTCGGGCCGCCTTGGAGGGCCAAGGGAACACCAGGGCGGCTCATTTTCCTTTCAAAGCAATTTCGCGCGGACGAACAGGATCCGCAACGCGTTGGTCGCTTGCACCGTCAGCATGGCGTTCCCGGCCGCTCTCTCGAGCGCAACCAGCGCCTCATCATGCAGCGAGCGGAACTCCATCCATTCGACGGCGCTGAGATTGCTGATGAAGCGATAGGCCTGGCCGACGGTTGCGAGCGTCACCGTCTCGCCGTTCAGCCGCACCTTGAACGTCGCCTTCAGCGGCGTGTCGGATTTGGATACGTCACCCATGGCGGGGTTGTGCGCCGCGCCACGTTAATGTCAATCTAATTTCTCTGCGTCCGCCTCGGCGCGTCGGCCCCAATGAATCGCATTGTCTGTTAGCGTTTCGTGGGGGTGATTCGTGACTGATCTTGCCAACACAGCCTATCTCGATGCGCTCAATGCCGAGCAGCGCCGTGCGGTCGAGCACGGGGTCGGCAAGGATTGCATCGTCGGCGCGCCGCTGTTGGTGATCGCGGGCGCGGGGTCCGGCAAGACCAACACGCTCGCCCATCGAGTCGCACATCTGATCGTCGCTGGCGCCGATCCGCGCCGCATCCTGTTGATGACCTTTTCGCGGCGCGCCGCCGCCGAGATGGCCGGCCGCGTCGAGCGCATTGCGCGCCGCGTGCTCGGCGATCGCGCCTCGGTCATGACCGATGCGCTGAACTGGGCCGGCACGTTCCACGGCATCGGCGCTCGGCTGCTGCGCGAATTCGCCGAGCGTATCGGCCTCGACCCGGCCTTCACGATCCATGACCGCGAGGATTCCGCCGACCTGATCAATCTGGTCCGCCACGATCTCGGTTTCTCCCGCACCGAAAGCCGGTTCCCCACCAAGGGCACCTGCCTTGCAATTTATTCGCGCTGCGTGAACGCGGAGATGCCGATCGAGGCCGTGCTCGGCCAGTTCTTCCCGTGGTGCTCCGGCTGGGCCAATGAATTGAAACAGCTGTTCGGCGCCTATGTCGAAGCCAAGCAGCGGCAGAACGTGCTCGATTACGACGACCTCCTGCTCTACTGGGCGCAGATGGTGACGGACGCCGCGCTGGCCGAGGAGATCGGCGGCCGCTTCGATCATGTGATGGTCGACGAATATCAGGACACCAACCGCCTGCAGTCCTCGATCCTGCTCGCACTCAAGCCCGCGGGACGCGGGCTCACCGTGGTCGGCGACGACGCGCAGTCGATCTATTCCTTCCGCGCCGCCACCGTGCGCAACATCCTCGACTTCCCGGCCCAGTTCAGCCCGGCCGCCGAGATCGTCACGCTCGACCGCAACTATCGCTCGACGCAGCCGATCCTTTCGGCCGCCAATGGCGTGATCTCGCTCGCCAAGGAACGCTTCACCAAGAACCTGTGGACCGACCGGACCTCGACGCGCAAGCCGCGGCTCGTCACGATCCGCGACGAGGCCGATCAGGCCCGTTACATCGTCGAGCAGGTGCTGGCCAATCGCGAGGAAGGCACCTTGCTGAAGCACCAGGCGGTGCTGTTCCGCACCTCCTCGCACAGCGGACCGCTGGAAGTCGAACTGACCCGCCGCAACATTCCATTCGTGAAATTCGGTGGCCTCAAATTCCTCGACGCCGCGCATGTCAAGGACATGCTGGCGCTGCTGCGTTTCGCCGCCAATCCACGCGACCGGGTTGCAGGTTTTCGTATCCTGCATCTGTTGCCCGGCGTCGGACCGGCCTCGGCACAGCGGGTGCTCGACCGCATGACCGAGGCTGCCGATCCGATTGCTGCGCTCGTTGCACTGCCCGCTCCGCCCCGCGCCGGTGCGGACTGGCGGCTGTTCGTGGAGGCCATCGAGAACCTCCGCTACTCGGAATGGCCCGTCGACATCGAACGCGCCCGCCTATGGTACGAGCCGCATCTCGATCGCATCCACGAGGACAGCGAGGTGCGCCGCGCCGATCTCATCCAACTCGAGCAGATCGCCGCCGGCTACCCGTCACGCGAACGTTTCCTCACCGAACTCACGCTCGATCCACCCGATGCGACCAGCGACCAGGCTGGCGTGCCGCTGCTCGATGAGGATTATCTGATCCTGTCGACGATCCATTCCGCCAAGGGGCAGGAATGGAAATCCGTCTATGTGCTCAATGTCGTCGACGGCTGCATGCCCTCCGACCTCGGCGCCGGCACGTCGGCCGAACTCGAGGAGGAGCGCCGCCTGCTCTATGTCGCGATGACCCGCGCCAAGGACGATCTGCATCTGCTGGTGCCGCAGCGCTTCTTCGTTCACGGCCAGGCCGCCAAGGGCGACCGCCACATGTACGCCTCGCGCACCCGCTTCATCCCGGAACGACTGCTGCCGATGTTCGAGCGCACCACCTGGCCGCGCGCCGCGACCGCGCAGGCATCCTCGGCCAACCGCGCGCCGCCGATCGACATCGGCGCCCGGATGCGCGGCATGTGGCGCTGACGCCGGTTCAAAAAAATTGGCTTGGGCGGGACGAAGCCGCCTTCCTCGCGTTGAGGCGCCGTTCGTAATCGGCAAACGACCATCCCCGACGGCTTCGGCGCGCAGTTGCACGCTGGAGCCGTCTTTTTTGCGCCGCGCCAATTCACGCGAAAGCCAATTCACGCAGGAAACAGTGTGACGGGCTGGTCGAAGCCCTTCAGGGTGTAGTCAGCACCGGTTGCCGTGATCATGTCGCGGGTTCGATCCCGCACCGCCGTCGTCACTAGAATCTCGCCTGACTTGGCGGCCGCCTGCGCGCGTGCCGCTCGATTGACCACCGTGCCGACTGCCGTCAGGTCGCGGTGGGCCTGGCCGAACTCACCGAAATTGGTGTCCCCGCTATCCATCCCAATTCCGATGCCGATCTCGAGGTCGCCGGCGCCGATCGCGCGCACCAGCGCGTCGTGCCTGTCGCGAAAACTGCGCTGGATCTGGCGCGCCGCGAGCAAGGCCTGCACGGCATGATCATCGCGCCGCACCGGGAAATTGAAGATCGCGAACACGGCGTCGCCGATAGTCTTGTTGAGGATGCCGTCATAGCGCCAGATCGCGGCGGCGCAGTCGTCGTAGAACGCGTCGAGTAGCGAGGTCAGCCCGTCCTGCGCGATGGTCTGCGTCAGCGTGGTGTAGCCGCGCAGATCGGCGAACAGGATGGTGGCGTCGATGGTCACGGCGCGTGCCTTCATGATCTTCGAGAAGGCCATCTCGCAGATCGTGCACACATTCGGGTTCATCCGGCTCGGCCGGACGCCGAACAGACGGAATGGCGCCGACAAGGGACCGCGCAACGGGATCGGCATATGCAGGTTTTGCCAGCAGCCAAGGCAGATCGTTGCAGGTTCCGGAGTCATCGGCGGATCACCTGCTGTTCCAGCAACGAAACCCGACCGCCTTGGCACGCTGGTTCATGGGCGTCCCCAATCGAGATTGCCGCGCTCAGGCGGTCGCCACGAAACTCACTCCAATTCGCGACTTCTTACTCCAGATCACCTGGCACTCATAGACAACCGAGGCGTCGCGGGCCATCACCAGGCGGAATCTGTGCGGGACGAAGGCCGGATTCTCGACCTCAATGGCTGCCCCTTCGGGCGAGATGTTCACGATCGTGCAATGCATGACCGAACCGCCCGACGAAACATAGCCGGGTTCATTGACCTCGGTTCGCGGATGCTTGCGCTTTTCGTCCACCCAACCTGCTCCCCCGCCTTCTTCACGTAAACGTGGGCGATCGGCATTGCAGGAGTCAACGGCTCCGGCGGCCCCCATCGGGCTTTCGCACCACCATTTGTGCGCAGCAGTAAGCCGAACCGCTTATCGCGCCAGTGCAGATGAGCCCCGCGTCGGCGCGGCTTGTCGTTCGCGCTGGCGCGAGGATAGCCTCATCCTATGGGCGATGCGCTGGCGCGACGCACGCTCCGAACAATAATGAACAGGCGCCATGGGGAAACGCGCCATGTTCGAGATTCTCGATCGCCGGACGACTCTGACCGGCAACCAGATCAAGATCCTTGCGGCGGCCATCATCGGCGATGCGCTGGAATTCTTCGACTACTTCCTGATCGGCTTCGTGCTCGCGTTCCTGATCGGACCGTGGAAACTCACCTTCGGCCAGTCGGCCACCGTGCTGATGAGCTCCGGCATCGGCGCCATCCTCGGCGCCTATCTCTGGGGCTGGCTCGCCGACCGGGTCGGGCGGCGTATCGTCTTCATCGGCACGGTGCTGAACTTCTCGATCGCAACCGGACTGCTCTACTTCACGCCCGATAATGGCTGGGTCTATCTGGCGATCCTGCGCTTCTTCGTCGGCACCGGCGTCGGCGGTCTTTATTGTGTCGACCTGCCGCTGGTGCAGGAATTCATGCCCTCGCACAAGCGCGGCTGGGTCGGCGGCCTCGTCACCTGCGTGATCCCGCTCGGCGTCGGCCTCGGCGCGGTGCTGGGAGCCGTCATGGGAACCGATCAGTGGCGGCTGTTGTTTGCGATCGGCGTGCTGCCGTCGGTCCTGGTGCTGCTGGTTCGGATCTGGGTCCCTGAGTCGCCGCGCTGGCTGTGCCGGCAAGGACGCTATGACGAAGCCCGCAAGTCGCTGGCCTGGGCGCTGCAGGTTCAGCCCTCCGAACTGCCATTGCCGAGCGCCGCCGACGCCGGTCCGATCGTCACGACGAGCTGGTTCGACCTCTTCAAATATCCGCGCAGCCTGATCGTTTCCTGGCTCGGCAATGCCGGCGCGCAGACCGGCGTCTACGGCATCACGCTGTGGGCCCCCGCGCTGTTCGTGCTGCTGCTGAAGGTGACGCCGCAGGAAGCCGCCAAGATGATGATCCTGCTCAGCATCACCGGCTTCCTCGGCCGCATCTCGTTCTCCTATTTCTCGGAGCTGCTCGGACGGCGCGTTGCCGGCGGCCTGCTCGGCTTCGGCGCCGGCGCGCTGACCATCATTGCCGGCTACCACTACGACGCGACTTTGTTCGGCATGTCGGCGTTCTGGCTGCTGCTGGCCGCCGCCTTCTTCTTCGCCGATGGCGGCTTTGCGATCGTCGGGCCCTACGCGGCGGAGGTCTGGCCGTCGCATCTGCGCACCACGGGGATGGGATCGGCCTATGGCTTCGGCGGCATCGGCAAGATCATCGGGCCGGTCGGGCTTGCGCTGATCGTCGGCTCGAACAACTACCTCAAGCCCGACGTGCCACTGACCCAGATCCCGACCGCCTTCGTCTATCTCGGCTGCTGGTTCCTGATGGCGGGTGCCGTCTATCTGTTCTTCGGGCTCGAGACCCGGGGCAAGTCGATCGAGCAGATCGACAAGGAGCTCAACGCGACGGCTGACGTCGCGGCCTCCGCTACGATCCGGCGCGCCTGAGGGAGGCGAACATGAATGTGACTGCTGCGGACCTTACCGGTGATCGCGACGTGATCGCCCGCGCCGAGGCGATCAGGGACGCGGTGGCGGCCGCTTCCAACGATATTGAAACGACGCGCCGCCTGCCGCCCGACCTGCTCGACCGGCTGCATGAGGCGCGGCTGTTCCGCCTGCTGCTGCCGCGTTCAAGCAACGGGATCGAGACCGATCCCGTCACCTTCTTCCATGCCATCGAGACCATCGCCAAGGCGGATGCCTCGACGGCGTGGTGCCTGAGCCAGGCCGGCGGCTGTGCGATGTCGGCGGCCTATCTCGACCTGCCGGTCGCGCAGGAGGTGTTTGCCGATCCGCGTGCCGTGCTCGCCTGGGGCCCCGGCCCGAAGGTCAGGGCGATCGAGTGCGAGGGGGGCTACCGCGTCACCGGGGTCTGGTCGTTTGCCTCGGGCGGGCGGCACGCCACCTGGCTCGGCGCGCACTGCCCGGTCTATGCCGCGGACGGCTCGCCGCGCCGGGATGCCAATGGCGAGCAGATCGAGCGCACCATGCTGGTGCGGACCGAGGACGTCGCGTGGACCGATATCTGGAACACGGTCGGATTGCGCGGCACCGCCAGCGACCAGTTCGCGCTCGACGACTTCTTCGTCCGCGCGGACCATTCGATCACCCGCGAATTCGACCGCGAGTGCCGCGAGGACGGCCCGCTGTACCGGATGAGCAACCACACCTGCTACCAGATCGGCTTTGCCGGCGTCGCCTGCGGCATTGCCCGCAGCGCGCTCGACAATTTCGGCGACGTCGCCCGCAACAAGGTGCCGCGCGGCATGAAGAAGACGCTGCGGGACAATGCCGTGGTGCAGTCCGGCCTCGCCCAGGCCGAGGTCAATCTGCGTGCGGCCCGCGCCTTCCTGCTGCAGTCGATGGCCGACATCTGGAAGGATCTGGTTGCCGGCCACAGCATCACGGTCGCCCAGCGCATGACGATCCGGATGGCGGCCACGCACGCGATCCACAAGGCGCGGGAGGCCGTCGACTTCGCCTACAACACCGCCGGCGCCACCGCGATCTTCGACGGCCATCCGCTGGAGCGGCGCTTCCGCGACATCCACACCGTGACCCAGCAATTGCAGGGCCGCTTCAGTCATTTCGAGACTGTCGGCGCCTGGATGCTGGGTGTCGATGCCGACCTCAGCTTCGTTTAACCCGATTTCTCAAGGAGAAGAACCATGCCATTGGGTCGACTACAGCATTACACCATCGAGCCGCAGGATCTGGAGAAGACCAAGGAGTTCTATTGCGATGTGCTCGGGCTCGAGAACGGCGAACGGCCGCCGCTCGATTTCCCCGGCTACTGGCTCTATTCCGGCGGTCAGGCCACAGTCCATCTGATGGGCACGCGCAAGCCGCGCGACGGCATCGTGGTGCGCGGCACCGCGAAGAAATATGAGGACACCGGCCGCCTCGACCATATAGCCTTTGCCGCCAGCGACGTCGAAGCCGTGCGCAAGCGCCTGCAGTCGAAGAACGTCACCTTCCGTGAGCAGATCGTGCCGCGCACCGGCGACACCCAGATATTCCTCTACGATCCGGACGGTGTCGGCGTGGAGCTGAACTTCCCGAAGAGCTAGGCGCCCGCTTTTCCGGATCGCTGGTTGCCGGCATAGCGTCCGAAGGACATCGCCGCTTTTGCGCGCCGATGTCCCGGTCGTTGACGGCTCAATCCGCGCTGGCCTCAAGCGCTGTGGATGGTTCCCGACAAGGCCCTGACTCGGCCATCACTCGGGCGTGATCCGGTCCGTTTTTCTTCAACATTGAATGACGAATTAACCGGGCCGCGCCGCTGCGGCAGAATAGCCGGGTGCTGCGCCTTTAACCTACCCCAGGGCTTGGTGGCCCGGCTATTCGTCCCCACTTGGCCGGCGAGATTTCCTCAGTCGAGCCCGCGTTCGTGGCTCAGGCGGACCATTTCGTTGATGAAGATTTGTTTCTGCTTGTCGTCGAGGCTGGCAAACAGCGGCTCGGCGGCGTCGGCAACGCCGCGCTGATCGACCGCCCGGTCATTGAGGAACTGGGCCTCGTTGCGCATCTGCTCGATGATGTCATCCGGTGGATCGCGCTGCGCCCGCGCGATGCGCAGGTTGAGGCGGTCGGCGCCGTTGTGGCCGAGATAGTGCATCGCACTGTTGAAGCCGGCCCAATTCTTCTCCTGCTCCGGCGTCAGGTTGAGCTCCTTCTTGATCCGTTCGATGTTGGCGTCGCTGTTGGCGACGATCTGTTCGGCTGTCAGCTGCGGCGCGCCGGCCTGGGTCAGCACGGTCGGCGCTTGCTTCGCGCCTTTGTCCTTGGCGGCGGCCTTGGCCGACTTGGAGGCC
Source organism: Bradyrhizobium sp. UFLA01-814 (assembly GCF_046718885.1). Lineage (NCBI taxonomy): Bacteria > Pseudomonadati > Pseudomonadota > Alphaproteobacteria > Hyphomicrobiales > Nitrobacteraceae > Bradyrhizobium > Bradyrhizobium sp. UFLA01-814. Next base: position 14,053 of record NZ_JAQOSR010000088.1, read on the forward strand.
TTGGCGCCGGCCGCCGGGGCCTGCGCGTTCTTGCCGCTGCCGGTGGCGTTATTGCCATTGTTGCCGGTGAACACCCCGGTTACGCCGGTCACCACTCCGACAACGCCGCCGATCGCTCCGCCGAGAACGCCGCCGACCGGCCCGGCGGCCTTGTTGCCCTCGCGCGCGCCCTTTTCGACGCCCTGCACGATCTGCGCATCGACCATATGAGGCACTGCGAGCAACGTGACGGTGGCGGCCCCAACCGCGGCGCACAATCTCCATTGCGCTCGCAGCTTCGCTACCGGGATGAGCATGATCGGGTCTCCGTGATCTGTGGTGGATTGCGGAATTGATGCGGGGGTAGGTTTGACGAATCCGGACTTTAGCGTTTCCGGCTTCGGCAAGTCTATCGGCCGCGGCGGGCATCACCATGGCGGAACAGTGTTCGCTGGGGCTTGACCGGAAAGCTGCGGCTCAACCGCGCACCGTCTGCTTCTTTGTCTGCATCACCCCCGCGTGCGTCGCAGCATGATCGCAAGACGCGCGGCAAACCGCTGGCAACTGCAAACGGTGCGAACGACACTGCCTGCTATTTGACCACAACGTTAGTTCTACGTGGCATCAGCATCTCGTTTCTCGACAGATGCCGGCAATTCTGTTCTGATCGGTGTCAACGCAATCCCGCGACGTCGCGCAAACGCGACGCACAAAAACAACAACGGGATTCAAAAAAGTCTTTTGTCCGTTGGCTACCAGGGAGGGAATGCCATGTCACGGAAGAAGCTCTCGCGCCGAGAATTCGTCGCAGCGACAGCGCTGTCATCGGCCGCGCTGATTACAGCCCCCTACGTGCGTGGCGCCTACGCAGCCGGAAAGCTCTCGATGGGCTTCTGGGATCACTGGGTGCCCGGCGCGAACAGTGCGTCCACCGAGCTGGTCAATGAATGGGCTGCCAAGGAGAAAGTCGAGGTCCAGATCGACTACATCACCAGCCAGGGCAACAAGAACATCGTCACCATCGCCGCCGAGGCGCAGGCGAAATCCGGTCACGATATTTTCCAGATGCCGACATGGTGGCCGCAGGCCAACGCCGAGCTGCTCGAGCCGGTCAACGACATCATGGATCCGCTCCTCAAGCTGAACGGCGACGTCAACGGCACGGTGAAATATCTCGGCCAGGCCGGCGGCAAATGGCTCGGCGTTCCCGCCAGCGTCGGCAGCCAGATCAAGGGTCCCTGCTCGCGCATCGACCTGATGAAGAAACACGCCAACATCGACGTGCAGGAGATGTATCCGGTCGGAAGCGAGCCGAAAGCCGATAACTGGACCCTCGATACGTTCCTCAAGGCGGCTGAAGCCTGCCACAAGGCCGGATTCCCATTCGGTATCGGCCTTGGCGAAACCAGCGACAGCGTCGACACCGCCGGCGCGATCTTCCAGTCGTTCGGCGCGCAGCTGGTCGATGCCAAGGGCAACCTCACCGTCAAGACCGACGCGGTGCGCCAGGCCCTCGATTACTACAAGAAGCTGCTCGCCTTCCTGCCGCCCGATGTGGCGGCATGGGACGACGCGTCCAACAACAAGTGGCTGGTCGCCGGCAAGGGCGCGATGATCCTGAATCCGCCGAGCGCGTGGGCGGTCGCCAAGCGCGATGCTCCGCAAGTCGCGGAGCAGTGCTGGACGCACGGGTTCCCGGCGGGGCCGAAGGGACGCTTCGCGCCCTATCTGCCGTTCTTCTGGTCGATCTGGTCGTTCTCGAAGAACAAGGAGGCGGCCAAGAGCCTGCTGTCCCACCTGTCGCAACCCGCATCGATCGAGAAGATGGTGGTCGCAAGCGGTGGCTATGACCTGCCGGCTTACGAAAAGCTCACGACCTTGAAGGTCTGGGCGGAGCAAGCACCGCCAAAGGGGACGCTCTACCACTATCCGAACCCCTACAAGCACCAGACGCTGTCGATTGCGGCCTCGCCCGCGCCGCCCAAGATCGCGCAGCAGATCTACTTCCAGGCCACGCTGACCAAGATGTGCCTGCGGTACTACCAGGGTGAAAGCATGGAAAAGACACTCGCCTGGGCCGAGGGCGAGTGCGAAGGCTTCATGCGAAGCTGACGACAAGCGAGGTCTCGCGCGACCGCCCGCAATGTTGGCCGCGCGAGGTCCCGTCTTCACATCCCAGCCGCCGAACCGGCGAGCTGTGCAACCAACCCGCGCGAGGGACCTGCGTTATGGTTGATGTCGCATTCCAATCCAACCGCGCAGCCGCTGCCCAGACGGGACGAAGGCGCGTCGGCCTGCGCAACGCGCTGCGGCGCAAGTCGATGGCCGCGTTCCTGATGACCTTGCCGCTGATCCTCCTGATCGCGATCCTGGTGCTCTACCCGGCCCTCTACTCCTTGCACCTTGCGACGCTGAACAAGGCGATGACGAAGTTCGTCGGGTTCGGCAATTTCGAGTTCCTGTTCAAGCGCGACACCTTCTGGCTGGTGGTCAAGCAATCCTGCATTTTCGCGATCTCGGCGGTAATCTTCAAAGCCCTGATCGGCTTCATCGTCGCGCATTTCGTGCACAACGTACCCGCCAACAAGCAGCGCAAGTGGCGCGGCATGCTGCTGGTGCCGTGGGTGATCCCGCCGGCGATGAGCACGCTGGCGTGGCTCTGGCTGTTCGACCCCTCCTACAGCGCCTTCAACTACACGCTTTCCTTCTTCGGCATCGGGCCGATCCCGTGGACCGGCGATGCGATGTGGGCGCGCTTCTCGGTGATCCTGGTCAACGTCTGGTACGGCGCGCCATTCTTCATGATCATGTATCTGGCGGCGTTGAAATCGGTGCCCGAGCAGCTTTATGAGGCGGCCGCGATCGACGGCGCCAATTGGTGGCAGCGGATCTGGTACGTGACCCTGCCGATGATGCGCAACATCATCGCGATCACGACGCTGTTCTCGCTGATCGTGACCTTCGCCAATTTCGACATCGTGCGCATCCTGACCGCGGGCGGCCCGCTCGACCACACCCATATCTTCGCCACCTGGGCGTTCCGCGTCGGCATCGAGGGCAGCGATGTGCCGCTCGGCGCCAGCGTTTCGCTGTTCATGGTGCCGATCCTCGCGGTCGCGGCGATCTTCATCCTGCGCGACATCACCAAACGCGGGAACGAAGCCTGATGAGCTCGCTGACGATCGACAAGTCCGGACCGACCCGCAAGGTCAAGTACGGCAGCATGAGCCGCGACCGCGCCTGGGCGCTACGCTGGTCCTATTTCTTCCTGGTGCTGTTTGCGATCTTTTCGCTGGTGCCGCCGCTCTACATGCTGATCACCTCGCTGAAGAGCAGCGCGGAGATTTCCGCGGCGACCAACCCGTGGTGGGTCTATCATCCGACGCTCTCCAACTACGCCGAGTTGCTGACCTCGAATCAGTTCCTGCGCTTCTTCTGGAATTCGGCCTGGGTCTCGATCATCGTGGTCACCATCACGATGCTGATCAGCGTGCCGGCGGCTTTTGCGCTGGCACGGATGAAGTTCTGGGGCTCGGCCACGCTCGCGACCGGCGTATTCCTGACCTACCTTATCCCCGACAGCCTGCTGTTCATCCCGCTGTTCAAGATGTTCGCGGTGATCGGCGACTGGACCGGCATCCAGCTCATCAATCGCTGGTATGTCCTGCTGTTCATCTATCCGACGTTGACGGTGCCGTTCTGCACCTGGATCATGATCGGCTATTTCGCCTCGATCCCGAAGGACCTTGACGAGGCGGCGATCATCGACGGCGCGAGCTGGTTCCAGACGCTGACCCGCATCTTCATTCCGGTCGCTCTGCCCGGCCTGATCGCGGCCACGATCTTTGCCTTCACCGTCTCCTGGGCTCAGTTCCTCTATCCGCTGGTGTTCACGACATCGACCGATCAGCTGGTGCTGCCGGTCGGCATCATCACGACCCTGATCAAGGGTGACGTCTTCAACTGGGGACAGATCATGACCGGCGCCCTGCTCGGCGCCGCGCCGCCGCTGATCATCTACGCCTTCCTGATGGACTACTACATTGCCGGCCTGACCGCCGGTGCGACAAAGGGTTGAACTTATGGCTGACGTCAGTTTGCGGAAGGTTGTGAAGCGTTACGATGAGGTCGAGGCGGTGCGCGGCATCGACCTTGATATCGCCGACCATGAGTTCGTGGTGCTGGTCGGGCCGAGCGGCTGCGGCAAGTCGACGACGCTGCGGATGATCGCCGGCCTCGAGGATATTTCCGACGGCGACATCATGATCGGCGGCGACGTCGTCAACGACGTGCCGCCGAAGGACCGCGACATCGCGATGGTGTTCCAGAACTATGCGCTCTATCCGCACATGACCGTTGCCGAGAACATGTCGTTCGGTCTGCGCCTGAAGCACTATCCCAAGGCGGAGATCAAGAGCCGGGTCACCGAGGCCGCCCGCATGCTCGACATCACCGACCTGATCGACCGCAAGCCGAAGCAGCTCTCCGGCGGCCAGCGCCAGCGCGTCGCGATGGGACGGGCGATCGTGCGCAATCCGAAGGTGTTTCTGTTCGACGAGCCGCTGTCCAACCTCGACGCCAAGCTGCGCGTGCAGATGCGGATCGAGATCAAGAAGGTGCATCAGAAGGTCCGCACCACAACCGTCTACGTCACCCACGACCAGGTCGAGGCGATGACGCTCGCCGACCGCGTGGTGGTGATGAACCACGGCAGGATCGAGCAGATCGGCACGCCCAACGAACTCTACCACAAGCCGGCGACCCGGTTCGTCGCAAGCTTCATCGGCTCGCCCGCGATGAACTTCGTGCCGTGCAGGCTCGAGGACACCGCAGGCAAGCTCAACGTCCGGCTGACCGATCGCCTCGCTTTCACGCTGCCGCCGGCACGCGCCGCCCGCTACCAGGCTCTCTCCCGCACCGACAAGCTGTTGCTGGGCATCCGGCCCGAGCACGTCATGGAGGCGCGGCCGCATGCCGAACCGGGCGTCGAGCCGTTCGACGCGACGCTCGACGTCACCGAGCCGATGGGGATGGAGACCTTGGTCTATTTCACGCTCGAGGGCACCCAGGTCTGCGGCCGGGTCAATCCCAATGCCGGTGCGCAGGATGGCAGCCCGCTCCGATTGGCTGTGGACCTCAACAATATGCATTTGCTAAACGAGGTGACCGGCGCCGTCCTTTGACGGCGCACAAGAAACCTCAAGGGCAGGAAATGGCCACGAACAAGAAGAAGATCTTTATTACCCAGACTCTGTCGCCGGGGGCACGGGTGCTCCTCAACGAGCGGGACGACGTAGAACTCATCGAATTTCCCAACCTGATCTCCGCCAAGGACTTTCAGACCATGCTCGAGCAGCATGCGCCGGTCCATGGCGTGGCGCTCGGCGCAACCCGCTTCGGCGAGGCGGAGCTGGAGGCGTCCAAGGGCATGATGGTGGTGACCCGGATCGGCGTCGGCTATGACGCCGTCGATGTTCCGGCGCTGTCGCGCCGCAAGGTGCCGCTGATGGTCGCAGGCACCGCGAACTCGCCGTCGGTCGCCGAACAAGCCTTGTTCATGATGCTGACGCTGGCCAAGCGCGCGCAGGAAATGCACACGATGGTCAAGGACGGCACCTGGGCGAGCCGGCTCGGCGTGCTGCCGTTCGACCTCTACGGCAAGACCGTGCTGATCGTGGGCTTCGGCCGGATCGGCTCCCGCACCGCCAAGCGCTGCCTCGCCATGGAAATGAACGTGCTGGTCTACGATCCCTACAAGCCCGCCAGCGAGATCACCGCGGCCGGCTGCGAGGCCGTGTCGAGCCTCGAAGCGGCGCTGCCGCGGGCGGACTTCGTCACGATCCACTGCCCGAAGAATCCCGAAACGGTCGGGCTGTTCAATGCCGCGCGGATGCGGCTGATGAAGCCGACCGCCTATCTCATCAACACTGCCCGCGGCGGTATCGTCGACGAGAAGGCGCTGCACGACGCGCTGGTGTCGGGCAAGCTCGCCGGCGCCGGCCTCGACGTGTTCGAGGTCGAACCGCCGCCGGTCGGCCAGCCCCTGCACGCTTTGCCCAACGTGATCATGGCGCCGCACGTCGCGGGCGTCACGGTCGAGGCCGTCGATCGCATGAGCGAGCAGACCGCACGCAATATCCTGAGCGTGCTGGATGGCAATCCGCTGCGCCAGAATGTGATCAACCAGGACGTCCTCGGCTGAGCTTTCGGCCTTCCTCGTTTGCGCCGCGGCCGATCCGAAAGATCGGCCTGGCGATGCGGAGTACCCACATGGCTTTCAAGGAATTCGGCAACTACGATGCGGTCGGTCTCGCCGAGCTCGTCCGCAACAAGGACGTGACGCCGAAGGATCTGCTCGACGAGGCGATCGCGCGCACCGCCGCCGTCGATCCCAAGATCAACGCTGTCGTCGTCAAGCATTACGACTATGCCGAGCGCCAGATCGCCAAGGGGTTGCCTGACGGTCCCTTCACCGGCGTGCCGTTCCTGCTGAAGGACCTCGATCTGCTCGAAGGCACCCGCACCACGTCGGGTGCCAGCCTGCTGAAGGACTTCGTCGCCGATCACAACGGCACCCTGACCCAGCGTTTCCTCGATGCCGGGCTTGCGATCTTCGGCAAGAGCTCGAGCCCGGAATTCGGGTTGATGCCGACGACGGAATCCCGCCTGTTCGGCCCGACCCGCAATCCCTGGAATCTCGACCATTCCTCCGGCGGCTCGTCCGGCGGCGCCGGGGCTGCGGTCGCGGCCCGCATCCTGCCCGTCGCGCATGCCAGCGACGGCGGCGGGTCGATCCGGATCCCCGCCTCCGCCTCCGGCGTGTTCGGCATGAAGCCGACGCGTGCCCGCAACCCCTGCGGGCCCGATCGCGGCGAAGGCTGGGGCGGCTTCTCCGTCGGCCATGTGCTTAGCATCAGCGTCCGCGACAGCGCGGTCATGATGGATGCGATCCACGGCCCGGAGCCGTCGAGCCTCTATGTCGCGCCGCCGCCGGAGCGGCCGTTCTCGCAGGAAGTCGGCCGCGATCCCGGCCATTTGCGCATCAGCTTCACCGACAAGTCGCCGTATGGCGATGCCATTGATCCCGAGATCGCCGCGGCCGTGCGCGACATAGCCAAGCTGCTGGCGAGCCTCGGCCATCATGTCGAGGAGCGCGCGCCGCCGCTTGCGGCCGATCCCGCCGCAGTCATGACGACCATCGTCGGCGGCAACACGGCGCTGACCATCCGTCTGCTCGAACAGCGCGTCGGGCGCACCCTGACGCCGGATGATGTCGAGCGGCTGACGCTCGCCAGCGCCCAGAATGCGACAAAGATGAACCCAGCCGACTACGTGGCCGCGCAGCTTGCGGCGTTCCAGATCTCTCGCGCGCTTGCGACCTTCTTCGAAGGTTGCGACATCTTCCTCAGCCCGACGCTGTGCGCGCCGCCGCTCCGCCTCGGCGAGCTGAACACGATGTCCGAGGACCTCGGCCACATCGCGCCGGTGCTGCGCCGCTACATGCCGGGCACCTCGATGTTCAACATGTCCGGACAGCCGGCGATGTCGGTGCCGCTGGCCTGGAACAAGGCCGGTCTGCCGCTCGGCATGATGTTCGCTGCCAAGCTCGGCGAGGAAGGATTGCTGTTCCGCCTGGCCGGCCAACTCGAACAGGTGCGCCCCTGGAAGGACCGGCGTCCGCCGGTTTGCGCCTAGCGGCGCTTTCAAGCGAAGCGAATCTCGCTTCGCTTCAAGGCTGCGCGCCGGAACCGCCAGGGCTGACAAAGGATAGTCAGATCAGGTAGATAGAGAGGGCGTCGGCACGATTCCGCGCGGCGTCAGCTTGGGAGACCAAACCGTGAATGATCCGACCGACAATGCGCTGGCCGCAATCGCGAGCATTCTCGACCAGACGACCACACCTCCCGAGACCTCCAAATCGACCGACAAGACGGCGGACAAGCCAGCTGAGCCCGCCGCGGAGCCGCCGGCCTCGATAGCAATGCCGCCGCCTTTGCCGCCGTCCATCCAGGTCGTGGCCGTCACGGCCGTGTCCGTCGAGGCCGCGCCTGCCGAGCCGACGGCGGTCGAGCCGCCTCCGATCGAGGAGCCCGAACCGGTCGAAACGGCTGAGCCAAGTAAAGCTGAGGCAAATAAAGCTGAGGCAAGTGAACCGGAGACGAGCGAGCCGGAAGCGGAGCCGGAGCCGATCCAGCCGCCCCCCCAATCGATCGAGGCCAATGGCTATTCGAAGTCCGGCCCAGGTCCGATGGCCGCGCTGCGCTTCCGCTGGACAGTGCGCCAGGACGGCGCCCAATATTATGTCGACGAGACCGTCGGCGAGGCATCGACCCCACTCGTCAACGGCCCGATGGACGGGGATGCCGCGATCAAATTCGTCGACGATCGCGAGGCCCAAGCGCGGCGGCGCTTCGAGCATTTCAAGCACGAGATGCTCAGCCGCACTGCGAGCGTCATTCGGGCGAGCGAGGACAGCAACGAGGCCTGAGACGCGATACGTGCCCTTCGGGCATCGCAATCAGATGCGGATGGAGAAGACCTCGATGTTTCGCGCGCTCGCCGGCCTCGCTCTGGCTTTGCTCTTGTCTGCCGCGCACGCGCAGCAGGCGCCGTCCCGGCTCGATGAGATCGTCAAGCACGGTATCCTGCGCGTCGGCATGACCGGCGACTACTTGCCCTTCACCTATCTCGACAAGGAGACCAAGGCCTTCCGCGGCTTCGATGTCGACATGGCGCAGTCGCTCGGCAAGGCGCTCGGCGTTAAGGTCGAGTTCGTGCCGACATCGTGGCCGCAGATGACCAGGGATTTCGAGGCAGACAATTTCGACATCGCGATGGGCGGTGTCTCCATCACCTTCGACCGGCAGAAGAAGGGCCTGTTCTCGACCCCGATCATGCGCGAAGGCAAGACGCCGATCGCGCGCTGCGCCGACAAAGGCAAGTTTGAGACGATCGCCGAGATCGACAAACCCGGCACCCGCGTCATCGTCAATCCCGGCGGCACCAACGAGCGCTTCGCGCGCGCCCATGTGAAAACCGCCGAGATCCGGGTCTTCAACGACAACACCAAGATCTTCGACGAGATCGCCAAGGGCGACGCCGACCTGATGATGACCGATGCGTCCGAGACGCGCTATCAGCAGAAGCTGCACCCCGGCGTGCTGTGCGCCGTGCATCCCGACAAGCCGTTCGACTTCGCGGAAAAGGCCTACTGGATGCAGCGCGACGTCGCATTGAAGGCGTTCGTCGACCAATGGCTTCACATCGCGCGCGAAGATGGCAGCTACGCGAAAATCTACGCCGCGTGGTTCGAATAGCTGCATCACGCGCATCATTTGAAGCGCGCGGCCTGAAACCAGACCGCAATCCAGCGATTTGAACCCAAGCCGGCAAGGATACGACTCATGTTCTGACCGTGATCTGGGGCACGTTCAACGAGGCGGTCACCGGATAGCCTTGCGAACGGAGTTCCCTGCATCGGAGATCGAGATGAGAAAGCTTCTGGCGATCGCCACGCTCGTACTTGCGAGCACGGCCGCAGCGCAGGCGCAGTACACATTCGATTACGGCGGCCGCACCATTCGCATCGATCCCGATCGCGGCACGGTTTCGATCCCCGGCGTCTACGACAATACCGGCCGCGGCGCCAAGCGCGCCAAAAGCGAGGACACCGAGCAGAAGCGCAAGGCCCCGAAGGACGCCAAGACGGACGCCAGGACGGACACCAAGACGGATTCCCAGACCGCGCCGCCCAGCGCGCCCGCGGCGGCTGCTCCGCCCGCTCCGCCGGCCGTCGATCAGGCCGCCGTCCCGCCGGCGGCTGCCGCAACAACGACAGAGCCGGCCGGCACGGGTGTTGCGGCCACGCCGCCTTCAGCTACAGCAGCGACCACGCCGCCGCCGCCCGCGCCGCCAGCCGTGCCGCAAACTGCTGCGCCGGCCGCAAAGCCCACCGCCGCTCCAACCGTTGGTGCCGCCTCGCCGAACGCTCCGGCGCCCAAGCCGCTTGCCAATCCCGTGCAAGCAGCGAACTCGCCGCTCGGCGTCTGGCTCACCGAAGAGAAGGAAGGCAAGATCCGCATCGAGCAATGTGGTGCCAATCTCTGCGGCTACGCCGTCGACAAGAAATCGAACGCCAACGGCGAACAGGTTCTGATCAACATGAAGCCGGGCAAGGACAAGTGGAGCGGCCGCATCTTCGATTCGAACAGCGGCAGCACCTACGATTCCACCATTGCGATGAAGAGCCCGGACACGCTGCGCGTCCAGGGCTGTGCGTTCGGCGGCATGTTCTGCGGCGGCCAGACATGGACGCGGGTGAATTGATCGGCCGGAATTCGTAGCCCGGATGAAGCCAACGGGTCGCGCGAACGCGCGCCCGATGACAGGCTCCGCGAAATCCGGGGTTTTCACCGAGAGAGAGATTGCCCCGGATTGCGCTTCGCTCCATCCGGGCTACGCATACGAAAAAGCCCCGCTCAAGAGCGGGGCTTTCATCTTACGAACTGCTACGACGCTTCAGCCGACCTTGCCGTTGTATTCCTCGTCGGTGACATGCTCCATCCAGGTCGAATAGACGCCATCGAGCGCCTCCTGCATGGCGATGTGGGTCATGCTGTTGTCCGGCGAGGCCCCGTGCCAGTGCTTCTCGTTCGGCGGAATCCAGACGACATCGCCGGGACGGATCTCCCTGATCGGGCCGCCCTTGGCCTGCACGCGCCCGATGCCGGAGATCACATACAGCGTCTGCCCGAGCGGATGGGTGTGCCAGGCGGTGCGTGCGCCGGGCTCGAACGACACGCGCGAGGCGTTGAGCCGCGCCGGCGCAGGCGCCATGTTGATCGGGTCCTGAAACACCGTGCCGGTAAAATTCTCCTTCGGCGCGCGGCGGGTCGGCCGCGAGCCGGAAACGTGGATGTCCATGGGGTTACCTCCCTTTCTTGACGTTATTTCTTGGTGGCGGCGTAGCGCGCCTTGGTCTCGGCATTCATCGGATACAGGCCGGGCAGCTGGGCGCCATTGTTCACCTCGTTGACGATCCAGGCTTCCATCCGTTCCTGCTCCGGCCCCTCGGCCAGCACGTGATCGAGGAACGCCTGCGGGATCAGCACCGCGCCGTCCTGGTCGGCCACCACCACGTCGTTCGGGAATACGGCAACGCCGCCGCAGCCGATCGGTTCGCCCCAGCCGACGAAGGTCAGACCTGCAACTGACGGCGGAGCCGCGTAGCCGTCGCACCACACCGGCAGGCCGGTACCGAGTACGCCCTCGACGTCGCGCACCACACCGTCGGTGATCAGCGCCGTCACCCCGCGCTTGGCCATGCGGGCGCAGAGGATGTCGCCGAAAATGCCGGCATCGGTGATGCCCATGGCGTCGACCACGGCAATGCAGCCCGTTGGCATCGCCTCGATCGCGGTGCGGGTCGAAATCGGCGACGACCAGGATTCCGGCGTCGCCAGATCCTCACGGGCCGGCACGAAACGCAGCGTGAAGGCCGGTCCGACCAGCCGCTTCTGCCCCGGCTTCAGCGGCTTGGTGCCGCGCATCCAGATGTTGCGCAGGCCCTTCTTGAGCAGGACGGTGGTGATGGTGGCGGTGGACACATGCGACAGCGTCGCGATCGCTTCGGCGGACAGTGACATCTGGAAAGAGTGCTCCGATGGAGGAAAAGACCGGCGCATGTTGCCGGGCAAAGGCTTTGCGTCAAGGGCTGCGCGAAAAAGCTGCGATCATCCAAATTTATCGGCGGCATGCCGATTAATTTATTGAAGTTGCTGCATCATTTTGCACTAAGCGAATTCCGTTTTATCTCGAAACACGCTAGCTTGATGGCTGACGACAGCGCTTGACCCAATGGCCGAACCCTTAAGTCCTCCCCGCCTTTTGCCGAGTGGCGACAGCGCCATCACGGTGGAATTCAGCCGCACCATCGACGCCGCCGCCAACCGGCGGGTGCTGGCGCTCGACCGCGTGATATCCGCCGAGCCGATCGCCGGGATCACCGAGACCGTGCCGACCTACCGGTCGCTGCTGGTGCATTACGACCCTGTGCGGATCAGCTTCGATGCGCTCGGCGAGCAGCTGCTGGCACGCGCCGCGAAGGCGCCGCCGACCGAGACCGGAACGCGGCGCTGGCGCATCCCGGTGACCTATGGCGGCGAGCACGGCATCGATCTCGAGGATGTCGCGAAGGCGCTCAAAACCACGCCCGACCAGATCGTGGCGCGCCATGTCGCCGGCGACTATCGCGTCGCCATGATCGGCTTCACGCCGGGCTGGTCCTATCTCAGCGGACTGGAGAAGTTCCTGCACATGCCCCGGCGCAAGGATCCGCGGCTCCTGACCCCAGCCGGCACCATTTCGATCGGCGGCATCCAGACCGGCGTGCAGTGCCTGGCCGGTCCGAGCGGCTGGCACCTGCTCGGCCGCACCCCGGTGCGAACCTACCAGTTGCATCGCGATCCGACCTTCCTGCTGGAGCCGGGCGACGCCATCACCTTCACGGCGGTGGATGCCAAGACCTTTGCCGAACAGGACCGCGCCGCCGAGGCCGGCGAGTTCGTCGCGGAACTGGTGACGCCATGAGCAAGCTCGTCGTCACCTCGATCGGTCCGGCAAGCTCGGTGCAGGACGCTGGTCGTCCGGGCTCGCAGCGCTACGGTCTCGTGCCGAGCGGCGCAATGGACCGGCTTTCGCTGGCGGCCGCCAATACGCTGGTCGGCAACGAACTGTTCGCCGCCGCGGTCGAGATCGGCCCGTTCGGCGCCAGCTTCACCGCGCGCGGCGGCGCGGTGCGCGTCGCCCTCGCCGGCGCGTCGCGCAATACCGATATCGGCGGCCGGCCAGTCGCGTTCGACAGTTCGGCGACGCTCGCCGAAGGTGAGACGCTCACTCTCGGCTTCGCCCGCGGCGGCTCGTTCAGCTATCTCGCGATCGAGCACGGCATCGAGGGCGAGCCGATGTTCGGCAGCCTCGCCGTCAACGCCCGCGCCGGGCTTGGCAGCCCCTACCCGCGGCCGCTGCAAAGCGGCGACGAGTTGAAGACGCAAGCCGCAAGCGGCGCGCCCGAGCGCCGCATCGAATTGCCGGCCGCGACCGATGCGCCGATCCGCATCGTGTTCGGCCCGCAGGATGACGAGTTCGCCGAGGACAACAAGAAGCTGTTGGTCGACAGCGAGTGGAAGATTTCGGCGACCAGCGACCGCATGGGCTATCGCCTCGAAGGTCCCGTTATCAAGCATCTCGACGGCCACAACATCGTCTCCGACGGCACCGTGAACGGCAGCATCCAGGTGCCCGGCAACGGGCAGCCGATCGTGCTGATGCCGGACCGCGGCACCAGCGGCGGCTATCCGAAGATCGCGACGGTGATCACGGCCGATTTCGGCCGCTTCGCGCAGATCTCGGCCGGCCGGCCGTTCCGCTTCAAGGCGGTGACGATGGCGGAAGCGCAGGCCGAGGCGATCAAGTTCCACGAGCTGCTGCGTTCCCTGCCTGACCGCCTCCGCGGCATTGAGGATTTTGGCCTCAACATCGAAGCGCTGCGGGATGCGAATGTCGCGGGTCAGGCCGTCAACGCCGTCGATGTGTCGACCTGGCAAGTTGCGCTACCCTGAATCTGTACAACAACAGACGGATCGATCGTCATGACCTCAACCATCGACCTCAATTGCGATCTCGGCGAAAGCTTTGGCCCGTGGGAAATGGGCAATGATGCCGCGATGATCGAGCTTGCGACCTCGGTCAACGTCGCCTGCGGCTTTCATGCCGGCGACGCCGACATCATGCGCAAGACGGTCGAGCTCGCGAAGGCGCGCGGCGTCAGCGTCGGCGCCCATCCCGGTTATCGCGACCTGCACGGCTTTGGCCGCCGCCCGATGCCGGGACTGACGTCCTCGGAGATCGAGAACCTGATCGCTTATCAGATCGGCGCCCTGCAGGCGATCGCGACCGCGGCCGGCCACAAGGTCACCCATGTGAAGGCCCATGGCGCGATTTCCAACGTCGCCTGCGAGGACGACATGACTGCAAGGGCGATCGCCAATGCGATCAAGGCGGTCGACCCGAGCCTGATTTTCGTGGTGCTGGCGAATTCGAAACTGGTGCGTGCCGGCGAGGCTGCCAATCTGCGCATGGCGCATGAGGTGTTCGCCGACCGCGCCTATGAGGACGATGGCAACCTGGTGTCGCGCAAGAAGCCCGGCGCGGTGCTGCACGATCCCAAGGCGATTGCCGATCGTGTGGTGCGGATGGTGCAGGACGGCGCCGTCGTCTCGGTCACCGGCAAGGTGATCAAGATGCAGACCGATACCGTCTGCATCCATGGCGACACGCGTGGTGCCGTCGAGATCGCGCGCGGCCTGCGCGAGGCGCTGAAGCAGGCGGGCATCACCGTTGCGCCGTTCAAGACCGCGCGCTGAGCCGCGAACGCATCGACCAAAAAGGGCCGGCTGCCGCGCCGGCCCTTTTAGATTCCGTTAAGAGTCTTCTTAAACCCAAACTTGCCGTTTGATTGTTAGGTGCAGCTTCCGAGCCTTTGATTGTCCTCTTAGGAAATTGGGTACGAAAGCATGTTCCGCACCAGCCTCTCCCTCACCATCGCCGCGGTTGCTACCGCCGCCTTCACCAGCGCGGCATCCGCCGGCTGCTACAGCTGCTTTACGCCGCCGCCGCAGCCGTGCACGACCTGCTATCAGGTGCAGAGCGTGCCGCCGCAATATCGCACGGTACAGGAAACCGTGATGGTGGCGCCGGGCCGCGTCGTCGCGCATCGCACGCCGGCGCAGTATCGCACCGTGATGGTGCCGAAGACGGTGATGGTCGCGCCCGAAGGCGTCGCCTATGAGCGCATTCCGGCGCAATACGCCACTCAGGAGCGCGTGCAGATGGTCTCGCCGGGCTATTCCTACTATGCGCCGGTTCAGCCGACCTGCAACACCTGCGGCGGCGGCTACGGATACGGTTACGGCTACTGAGCTGTCGGCATCGAGCCAACACAAAGCCGCCGCCTGACGATATCAGGCGGCGGCTTTTGAATGTTCCGAAGCGCCTAGAACGGGTGGACGGACAGCGTGCCGAACACGATCGCCGCGATCACCGCAAAGGCGCTGTACAGCGCCGCCGTGTGAATTCCGGTCCCGGACTTCCGTGAAATGTTTCGCGCGTAAAGGTGCAGGCGGGCTTCCGCCGATAGCTCGCGCATGGTCGATCTCCAACGCCCCATTCTCGGGCATATGGAATATCGTTCGCGGGCAGATTCAAGCGGGCGACAAAAATAGCGATGCCGCCGCCTTCGGGAACCCGGTTCCGAGAGGAATATTCCTTCTCTCGCGCTCGGCCGAGAATCCTATTCGCTGCAATTCGAGGCGTCGGGAACCCGTACCAATCCCGCAATAACCAAAATCTCGAAAACAACCCCATGCAAAGTAGCCGGAGATGGATAGCTGAGGCGCTGCCGCTGCCCGCGTCTGTTGCTCACCCTTATCCCGGCAACAAGACGCACCGGCCGTGCCCGTCGCGGTGGAGGCGGAGTTGCGTCGCGCTCAGGCCTTCCAGCGCCCGATCTTGAACGCCGCCAGATGGCCCGGAACGTCGCTCGGATCGAACGGCGGGCCGGCGAACGCCCCGATGGCACTGGAGGCGCCGGCCGGGCGACCCGATGCGGCGTCGTAGAGATCGGGCCTGAACACGGCCATGGCGGTCTTCAGCGCCTCCGGCCGGTACGGCGCCTGGGCCCAGCGAACCATCTGCGCATAGAGCCAGGCCGCCTGCCCCGGGTCAGGCCGCGCCGCTGCCTCGCGCCCGACCAGCAGATAGCGATTGCTCTCGCGCATGGTGCCGTCGGGCGAGATCTTCAGCTGGCCATCGAGCGTGCGCTGGATGACGCTGGCATCGACGCCGATCCGCTCGGGCGGCGCCAGGATGCGCGCGACCTCGGACCGGTTCTCGGGCCGCTCGATGAACTCCACGGCGCGCAGATGTGCGCGCACCAGCGCCGCCACGATATCGGGATGCTTCTCCGACCAGCTCTGCCGCACCGCCAGCACCTTTTCCACCGCGCTGAGCAGGATGTCGGAGACGAAATGCAGGATGTGGCCGATGCCGAGATCGACCGCGATCGAATTCCAGGGCGCCCCGACGCAGAACGCGTCGACATGGCCGTTGGCGAGGCTGTCGACCATGTAGGGCGGCGGCAGCACCACGAGCTGGACGTCCTCGTCGGGATCGACGCCGCCGGCGGCCATCCAGAACCGCAACTGGTAGTTGTGGGTCGAGAACGGGAAGGTCATGCCGAAGGTCAACGGCTCCGCCCCGCTCTTGCGCCGCTTGGCCACCACGCGGGCGAGCGCCTGTGCGGTGGCCATCGGATCGAAGCGGTCGCCGTCGAGCTCGTCCATCAGCGCGGCGTGCAGCGCCGGCGAGACCGTGATGGCATTGCCGTTGAGCCCGAGGTTGAAGGGCGCCGCGATCGGCACCTTGACGTGACCGAGCCCGAGGCTCGAGGCGATCGCCACCGGCGCCAGCAGATGGGCGGCATCGAACAGGCCGATATTGAGCTTGTCGCGGACGTTCGACCACGACACTTCCCGCACCAGCGTGACGTCGAGGCCTTCGGCCGTGGCAAATCCCTTGTCGACGGCAACGATCAGCGCGGCAGCGTCGACCAGCGGAATGAACCCGATGCGCAAGGGTGTGGTCATTTCAGGAGCTCCGACGCCGTCAGGATCGATTGCGCGATCTCGCCGATCTTCTTTTTCTCGCGCATCGCGGTCGAGCGCATCAACACATAGGCCTCCTCCTCGGTCAGCCCCTTCACCTTCATCAGGATGCCCTTGGCGCGGTCGATCACCTTGCGCTCCTCCAGCGCATGCTTGGTGCGATCGAGCTCGTCCTGCAGCTTGGCGAAGGCATTGAAGCGCGAGACGCAGAGATCGAGGATCGGTTTCATCCGCTCCTTCTTGAGGCCATCGACGATGTAGGCGGAGACGCCCGCCTCCACCGAGGCCTGGATCGAGGCGGCGTCGCTCTGGTCGACGAACATCGCGATCGGCCGGCGGACGGCACGGCTAACCTGGAACATTTGTTCCAGCACGTCGCGGCTGGGATTCTCGAGGTCGATGACGATGATCTCGGGGTCGAGCGCATAGATTCGCGAGAGCAGGCTCTGCATCTCGCTGATATGCACGACATCCGTATAGCCGGCCTCCCGCAGTCCCTCCTCCAGGATGGCCGCTCGGATCGGGCTCTCGTCGACTATGACGATCTTGGGAGACGACTCAGCGCTCATCGACGACTCTTAAGGACCCGGCAAGGCCATCCATATCATGCCGGAAGCCCCGGGAAAGGGTTGTAACTCTCGGCAATTGGGACTAGCTCCTGCCCATTCATCAGGCAGATCAGAGATATGCAAGAGGCCGCGGCGCCGAAAGTGAGCTTTGTGTCCTTGGGGTGCTCCTGAGACAACAAATTTAAACTTTTGAGCCGCCCACTCCCAAGGAAAAACGGTGCCCGAAGGCAGACTTTCATCTGAACCATCAACTCGTCAAAGCGTGCACTCATTAATGCGAGATGTCGGCTTCCACAGGCGAAGCAGAACTCATGTGCTCAATCCGTGCTTCACCGGTCGTGAATCCACTTCCGACATCACCAGTCCCGGCGGGCTCCCGTCCGCCTATTCTCACTAACACTGATCCCTGCTCAGGGCTTGATAAGCGCCCCTATTCCTCCAGCGCCATCTAGGTGGTGCGCCGCACGCTGATTTCGAAACGCCGGCTCTGTGCGAGCTTTTGACGCGGCTGGGATGTCTCAAAGTGATCCACACGCCTATCGGATTTCCGTTACCATTTAGATGATCAAAGATGGCCTTGGCTGAACTTGATCAAGACGCACGCTGGCGCCGCCTCTCAGTGCGAGGTGATCGCGTGACGCTAAGCTCAGTCGCCACACCCTGATCCTCCGGGCCGTCATCGATATTGCGGTGAGGTATCTGACGCGTGCCAGCGTTTTCGAGAGGAGGAAACCTCATGAAGCGTAGGGCAATCGGAATGTTCATCGCGTCATGCCTCATCGGGACCGTGACGCTTATGCCGCAAGATTTGCAAGCTCAAGATGCAAAGGTAAAGATGGCGATGGAGACCATGGAGTCGATGGCGCACAAACTCGGCCCGCCAAAACTTGATGGGACGGATTCCGTCGCTGGCAAGGAGGTCCCTGCCATCTACTTCGGTTCAACGAAGATGAACAACAATTTTGAATTAGTGGATGATGTCGTGAAACAAGCTCGAGGCACGGCCACGATCTTCGTGAAGAGCGGCGACGAGTACGTACGGGTTGCGACGAACGTGAAAAAGGACGATGGCTCGCGAGCGATCGGCACCGTTCTGGATCCGAAGGGAAAAGCGATTGAATCCATTAGGAAGGGGGAAGCCTTCTACGGAGAGGTCGATATCCTCGGCAAACCTTACATCACGGGCTACAAGCCAATACGGGACGCCTCGCAAAATGTGATCGGAATCTACTACGTCGGTTACATGAAATAGATTGCGGCGTGATCCGTTAGGCATTGCCGGCTCGGAGAGCTCGGGCAAATGAACAGGACTGCCGTGCGGCACGACAAGCGATAGCCTCCGGACAGGGGCCGACTGTCCCTTTCCGGAGGCCAGGTCCGAGTTTGGCCCATCGCGTTGGCTGGCGGATGTCCGCTTTGTGCCGCTTGTGAGTGTTGAGCAGACGTTCAACCAGCATGGCTGATAGAGCGCATCCTTCATTGCTTCGGTAAGCTCGATCGGAACAAGCTTCCACCCACCAGGAAACTTTCAGTTCCCTTGGCACTCCTTGATGTCATTCACTATGCAGGACTCTCAATTTTCCATCGCGGGAACATGCCGGGCAGTTGAATTTTACCATCGGATCAATTAGTTGGATCGCCATATCCGAACAGTTCAGATCAGGCTCCAGGCGACCACATGGAACGAGCGCCCCATATTTCATTCGTCAGTCTCGGCTGCCCCAAGGCGCTGGTCGATTCCGAGCGCATCATCACCCGGCTGCGCGCGGAGGGCTATGAGCTGGCGCGCAAGCATGATGGCGCCGACATCGTCATCGTCAACACCTGCGGCTTCCTCGACAGCGCCAAGCAGGAATCGCTCGCCGCGATCGGCGAGGCCATGGCCGAGAACGGCAAGGTGATCGTCACCGGCTGCATGGGCGCCGAACCCGAGCAGATCGAGAGCGCCTACCCCGGCGTGCTCTCGATCACGGGGCCGCAGCAATATGAGAGCGTGCTGGACGCCGTACACCGCGCGCTGCCGCCGGCGCACAACCCGCACATCGACCTCGTGCCGCCGCAGGGCGTCAAGCTGACGCCGCGGCACTACGCGTATTTGAAGATTTCCGAAGGCTGCAACAACCGCTGCAGCTTCTGCATCATCCCGAAGCTGCGCGGCGACCTGGTGTCGCGCCCGGCCAATGACGTGCTGCGCGAGGCCGAGAAGCTGGTGAAGGCCGGCGTCAAGGAATTGCTCGTCATCTCGCAGGACACCTCGGCCTATGGCGTCGACCTGAAATACGCCGAGAGCCCCTGGCAGGACCGCAGCGTCCGCGCAAGATTCTTCGATCTCGCCAAGGAGCTCGGCGAGCTCGGCGCCTGGGTGCGGCTGCAATATGTCTACCCCTACCCGCATGTCGACGAGGTCATCGGCCTGATGACCGAGGGCAAGGTGCTGCCCTATCTCGACATCCCGTTCCAGCATGCGAGCCCGGACGTGCTGCGTGCGATGAAGCGCCCGGCTGCGCAGGAGAAGACGCTGGCGCGGATCCAGAAATGGCGCGAGCAGTGCCCCGACCTGACGCTGCGCTCGACCTTCATCGTCGGCTTCCCCGGCGAGACCGATTCCGATTTCGCCTATCTGCTCGACTGGCTCGATGAGGCCGGGATCGATCGCCTCGGCTGCTTCAAATACGAGCCGGTCGCCGGCGCCACGTCGAACGCGATTGGCAATGCCGTGCCCGACGAGGTCAAGCAGGAGCGCTGGAATGCGCTGATGGCACGCCAGCAGAAGATTTCGACGAGGCGCCTCAAGCGCAAGGTCGGCACCCGCCAGCAGGTCATCATCGACGAGGTCGGTCCGACGGTGGCGAAGGGCCGGTCAAAGGCCGACGCGCCCGACATCGACGGCGCCGTCTACCTCACCAGCCGCCGCCCGCTGAAGGTCGGCGAGATCGTCACCGCCAAGATCGAGCGTTCCGACGAATACGACCTCCACGGCAGCGTCGCCGGATTCTAGCTCCAGTCCGCTCCTTCGAGACCTCCGCGGACGCCAAACGGCGTCCGTTGCTAGACGGAACTCAAGCGTCGCCGACAAATTGTCGGTCGAGGAGGAATACGATGAGCCGAGTAGATCTTTTAAGACATGGGGAGAACGCGGAGCCACGCTGACTAAGTCACCGATGAGGAAATCAAGAACGCCCTAAAGAAGGCCGCCTATGATTATCGGCCCCAGGCCGCGCAGGAAATCGAAGTCGCGACCAGCCCGAGCTTGCCGCTCTTTTCCCGTATTCCTACGGACGCATTAACCATTCTTGGGTATGCGCGCGCCGTGCATTTTGTGCCAAACTGTACGTATCAGGATTTTGCAATTCCGTCCTGGGGCTAGGGCCGACGCCGACCGCATGAATTTTAAGCGGGCGGCGTTGTGCTATCGGGGGTGTAAACTCGCAACCGAGGCGGCCCCAGCAGCCTTTCCAGGGCTAGGCGGCGGCGCTAGAGCCGCCCCAATTACGAACGCCCCATTGGAGCGCGACTTCATTGTATTGTGAAAGAGGCAGGAACCGCGATGGGCCTCACGGGCTACCTCAACTTGACAATCGTATAGCTCACTCCCGAGTTGTCGCCGTCTGTTCCAGATTATTGCGCGCCGAACTTCGCTTGGAATAATCTCCCGTATCCGCACTGGGAGAATCCGAATGCAAGACATGAAGGCGCATTTGGAGAAGCTTCGGGTCGAGGCTGAAGAGTGCGAGCTGATCGGCAAGCTGGCGACCAATACGACCAAGAAGCAACTATTCGCCAAGTTGGCAGAGCATCACCGGATGCTTGCCCATGAGGTCGAGCGCGCGATCAATGCGTCCCAACCAAAGGCCTAGGCGGCGAGCAATTCCGAAAGATGCGGCGGGAAGTTTTTTACTAAATGCCTTTCGAAAGCCAAGAAACGGCCTCAACGCTCGGGAGAGCGCTGAGGCCAAGTTGACGTTTCCAATGAGGTACGACAGTTCAGCTGACCAAGAGCCAACTCACGCTGACGATGAGCGCGACGAGCGATATCCCCGCTAAGCCTATAAGGCTGAACTCGACGCCATCTAAATCGGTCTTGAACATAATGTTCAAATCGTTACGCCTCGGATCGGACGAGCGCTTTAGCGTATGTCAGTCAGCTGAAGTGTCCCATTCCAGGTTCCCGCCTTAGCTTATGTGATGGTTTTTGAAACGATTCCGGCGATCCCGCTTTTATTGCTCATGCAACAGGCGACCGAGGTTCATCTAGTCCGTGTGACAACCGATGAGGGCGAAGTCCAAATCTGGCTCGCTGCGACCTCGCGCGAAGAAGCGAGCGCAGGTCGACGTGATCAAATCGAAGAAGAAAAAGAAGACTCGGCAACGGAGCGGGCCGGAGAGCCTTAATGGTGCTGCCCAATACCGTGTATCACATTCTATTGCTTGTCTGGCTGGCCATCGTTGTCGGGTGCGTAGGATATTTCATCATTTTTGGATACGGATGCCGCCTCAGGCGGCGGCCTCTTCGCGAAGAGGCCCCAGCGCGGTGGGCGCGCCGAGGCCGAGTTGCCATGATTACCTCGACCACAAAACCCAACCCGGGCGTTTAGTTCCTATTGGGCGGCTGGCCGGCAGTGATGTGTTCGTCTAACCAGAAACGGCCCCAGCGAGCGGACAAGCTGGGGCCAAGTTTGTAGCTGGGCGTCTAGGTGCCGGTAGCGGTGCGGCACCGAACAGGGCGACCAATGCCAGTGGATGCGCTTCGTTCCTACAAATAAAAAAAGGCCCCGATGCATACGGCGCTGCACCGACGGACGCGCTGTCCTGAACGGCGCAAAGGCTGATTATCCGCTGTGCATTTTTTTGCTTGGACGTTCTTGACACCGCCAAATCGCGTTCTAATTCCATCTCCGCGCAGGTCATCCGTTAAGGGTGCCGGCGTCCTGGACGCCAATCGGGTCCAGGCAAACGGGCACCGGTCGTGTCCGGTGCTTCTCATACCCATCTTGCTCTTTGGAGGATTTGGCTATGCGCACGTACGACTTCTCTCCC
>NZ_JAQOSR010000089.1:0-36179 GCF_046718885.1 Bradyrhizobium sp. UFLA01-814
AAGAGCTTCTGTAAGCAGCCATGCCGAATGCCGGATTCGTTCATCTTCACGTTCATTCCGCCTATTCGCTGCTGAAGGGCTCGATCAAGATCGCCAAGCTGGGCGAGCTCGCGAAGGCCGACCGCCAGCCGGCGCTGGCGCTGACCGATACCGACAACATGTTCGGGGCGCTGGAATTCTCCGACAAGATGGCCGGCTACGGCATCCAGCCGATCGTCGGCTGCGAGCTGGCGGTGGATTTCGGCGACGTCGATCCGAATACGCGGAGCATCCTTGCGACGACGGGCCCGGCGCGAATCGTGCTGCTGGCGGCGCGCGAGCGCGGCTACCGCAGCCTGATGCGGCTGAACTCGCGGGCGTTCCTGGAGACGCCGGTCAACCAGACCCCGCACATCAAGTTCGATTGGCTCACCGACGACGCCGAAGACCTGATCGCGCTGACCGGCGGTCCAGACGGGCCGATCGCGCTGGCGCTCCGGGCCGAACAGGCGGCGCTGGCGACCACCCGCTGCGAGCGCCTGGCCAGCCTGTTCGGCGATCGCCTCTACATCGAATTGCAGCGCCACGGCGCCGACAAGGAACGCCGCACCGAGGGCGGCCTGATCGATCTCGCCTACAGCAAGGGCCTGCCGCTGGTCGCGACCAACGAGCCGTATTTCGCCAGCAATGACGACTACGAATCGCATGACGCGCTGCTCTGCATCGCCGGCGGCCACCTGATCGCCGAGACCAACCGCGAGCAACTGACCCCGGATCATCGCTTCAAGACCCGCGCGGAAATGGCGGTGCTGTTCGCCGACATCCCGGAGGCGCTGGCCTCGACGGTGGAGATCGCCGAGCGCTGCTCGTTCCGGCCGAAGACCCGCAAGCCGATCCTGCCGTTCTTCACGGTGGGGGCCGCCGCCAGCGCCGATGCCGCCGCCGACGAGGCCGCCGAGCTGAAGCGCCAGGCCGAGGAGGGGCTCGCGAATCGCCTGCGGGTGCACGGTCTCTCGCCGGGAATGACCGAGGAGGACTACAGCAAGCGCCTTGCGTTCGAGCTCGACGTCATCACCCGCATGAAATATGCGGGCTACTTCCTGATCGTCTCGGACTTCATCAAATGGGCGAAGGCGCAGGGCATTCCGGTCGGGCCGGGGCGCGGCTCCGGCGCGGGCTCGCTGGTCGCCTGGGTGCTCACCATCACCGACCTCGATCCGATGCGGTTTGCGCTGCTGTTCGAGCGCTTCCTCAATCCCGAGCGCGTCTCGATGCCGGACTTCGACATCGACTTCTGCCAGGACCGCCGCGGCGAGGTGATCCAGTACGTGCAGGAGCGCTACGGCCGCGACCAGGTGGCGCAGATCATCACCTTCGGTACGCTGCAGGCGCGCGGCGTGCTGCGCGATGTCGGGCGCGTGCTGCAGATGCCCTATGGGCAGGTCGACAAGCTGACCAAGCTGGTGCCGCAGAATCCCGCAGCACCGGTGACGCTGGCGCAGGCGATCGAGGGCGAGCCGAAGCTGCAGGCATTCCGCGACGAGGATCCGGTGGTGGCGCGTGCGTTCGATATCGCGCAGCGCCTCGAAGGTCTGACGCGCCACGCCTCGACCCATGCCGCCGGCATCGTGATCGGCGACCGGCCTCTGAGCGAGCTGGTGCCGCTCTACCGCGATCCGAAATCCGACATGCCGGTGACCCAGTTCAACATGAAATGGGTTGAGCCGGCGGGCCTCGTGAAATTCGACTTCCTCGGCCTGAAGACGCTGACCGTGCTCGACGTCGCGGTGAAGCTGCTCAAGCAGCGCGACGTTGATGTCGATCTCGCGACGCTGCCGATCGACGATGCGCCGAGCTATCAGATGCTGGCGCGGGGCGATGTCGTCGGCGTGTTCCAGGTGGAAAGCCAGGGCATGCGGCGCGCGCTGATCGACATGCGGCCGGACCGCTTCGAGGACATCATCGCGCTGGTGGCGCTGTATCGCCCGGGCCCGATGGCGAACATCCCGACCTATTGCGCGCGCAAGCACGGTGACGAGGAATCGGAATATCTGCATCCGATCCTGGAGCCGATCCTGAAGGAGACCTTCGGCGTCATCATCTATCAGGAACAGGTGATGCAGATCGCGCAGCAGATGGCGGGCTACTCGCTCGGCCAGGCCGACCTGCTGCGCCGCGCGATGGGCAAGAAGATCCGCGCCGAGATGGACAAGCAGCGCGACATCTTCGTTGCCGGTGCGATGAAGAACGGCGTGGCCAAGGGCCAGGCCGAGACGATCTTCGAGCTGCTCGCCAAGTTCGCCGACTACGGCTTCAACAAGAGCCACGCGGCCGCCTATGCGCTGGTGTCGTACCACACCGCCTATATGAAGGCGCATTACCCGGTCGAATTCCTGGCGGCGTCGATGACGCTCGAACTCAACAACACCGACAAGCTCTCCGAATTTCGTTCCGAGGCGCAGCGGCTCGGCATCAAGGTCGAGGCGCCCAACATCAATCGCTCCGGCGCGACCTTCGAGGTCAGCGACAACACGATCTACTACGCGCTCGCGGCGCTGAAGGGCGTCGGCGTCCAGGCGGTCGAGCAGATCATCGAGGAGCGCAACAGGAAGGGCGCCTTCACCTCGCTCGCCGATTTCGCAGCAAGGGTGAGCCCGCGCGCCGTCAACAAGCGGATCATCGAGAGTCTTGCGGCGGCCGGCGCCTTCGACACGCTGGAGCCGAACCGCGCGCGCGTCTTCGCCGGTGCCGATGCGATCCTCGCTGCCTGCCAGCGCAGCCACGAGGCGGCGACCTCGGGCCAGAACGACATGTTCGGCGGCGCGGCGGATGCGCCGAGCATCATGCTGCCGCAGATCGAGCCGTGGCTGCCCGCGGACCGGCTGCGGCGCGAATACGACGCCATCGGCTTCTTCCTGTCGGGCCATCCGCTCGACGATTACGCGACCGCGCTGAAGCGGCTGCGCGTGCAGTCCTGGGCGGAATTCTCGCGCGCGGTGAAGACCGGCGCTACCGCGGGCAAGGTCGCGGCAACGGTGGTGTCGCGCATGGAACGGCGCACCAAGACCGGCAACAAGATGGGCATCATGGGCCTGTCGGACCCGACCGGCCATTTCGAGGCGGTGCTGTTCTCGGAGGGCCTCGCGCAATACCGCGACGTGCTTGAGCCGGGGGCGGCCGTGCTGTTGCAGCTCGGCGCCGAATTGCAGGGTGAGGACGTGCGGGCGAGGGTGCTGCACGCCGAGCCGCTGGATCACGCCGCCGCCAAGACGCAGAAAGGCCTGCGCATCTTCGTCCGCGACACCAAGCCGCTGGATTCGATCGCCCGCCGCCTCAATATGCCGGAAGCCGCGCCCGCCCCGGGCGGCGCCGCAAAGGCGCCGGCCGTGAAGCCGGCCGCCGCGCCGCCACCGGCGGCAGGGGCCGATGGCGACGTCTCGCTGGTGATGATGCTGGACCTCGAAACCGAGGTGGAGATGAAGCTGCCCGGCCGCTACAAGGTCTCGCCGCAGATCGCCGGCGCGATCAAGGCGGTGGCGGGCGTGGTCGACGTGCAGACCCTGTAAACTGGGGACTCCGGGCGCCAAACAGGGCCGTTTCGGCACGATTTGGGCCCGGCAGGCCGGTGTAACCGGCCGTATTTCCTTGCTTCTCTCGCAAATCGCGCTATATAGCGCGCCATCTCACACGGAAACATGGCTCTCAAGGCCGTCCGGTGGCAACCGGGCCATTCAGGCACGTTTGCTCACACGTTTCCGGAGGAACCAACCGGAGAATTAGATCTATGTCGCTGCCCGAATTCAACATGCGTCAGCTTTTGGAAGCCGGCGTTCACTTTGGCCACCAGGCCCACCGCTGGAATCCGAAGATGCAGGATTACATCTTCGGCGCCCGCAACAACATCCACATCATCGACCTCGCGCAGACCGTGCCGATGCTGCACCGTGCCCTGCAGGCGGTCAGCGATACCGTCGCCAAGGGCGGCCGCATCCTGTTCGTCGGCACCAAGCGCTCGGCCCAGGACGGCGTTGCCGACGCTGCCAAGCGTTCGGCGCAGTACTTCGTCAACTCGCGCTGGCTCGGCGGCACGCTGACCAACTGGAAGACGATCTCGGCCTCGATCAAGCGCCTGCGTCATCTCGACGACGTGCTGTCGTCGGGCGAAGCCAACTCCTACACCAAGAAGGAGCGGCTGACGCTGCAGCGCGAGCGCGACAAGCTCGACCGTTCGCTCGGCGGCATCAAGGACATGGGCGGTCTTCCCGACATGATCTTCGTGATCGACACCAACAAGGAAGACATCGCGATCCAGGAAGCCCAGCGGCTCAACATCCCGGTCGCCGCGATCGTCGACACCAATTCGGACCCGAAGGGCATCACCTATGTGGTGCCGGGCAATGACGACGCCGGACGCGCGATCTCGCTGTATTGCGATCTCGTGGCGCGCGCCGCCATCGACGGCATCTCGCGCGCTCAGGGCGACTCCGGAATCGACATCGGCGCGTCGGCGACGCCTGTGCAGGAAGACCTTCCGGCGGCCGCGCCGTCCGGCTTCCAGGGCCTCGCCGGCCCGCGCGGCACCGCCGACAACCTCAAGAAGCTCACCGGCGTGTCCGGTGCGATCGAGAAGAAGCTCAACGACCTCGGCATCTTCCACTACTGGCAGCTCGCCGAGCTCGATCACGACACCGCGCACAAGATCGGCGAAGAAGTCGGTCTGCCGAGCCGTGCCGACGCCTGGGTCGCCCAGGCCAAGACGCTCGCCGAAGCGGAATAAAGGTTACGCGGCGTGGCCGGGTCTCGCCCGGCCGCCGCTTCTATTCCACGAACAACGATTTCCCTGTCGCAGACAGCGGCGCCATCGGGCGCCGCGGTTTCTGTACAGGCAAGAAGGGCATTGAACGATGGCAACGATCACAGCAGCGATGGTCAAGGAGCTCCGCGAGTCGACCGGCGCGGGCATGATGGATTGCAAGGCGGCGCTGACCGAGAACAACGGCGACATGCAGGAAGCGCAGGATTGGCTGCGCAAGAAGGGCCTGTCCAAGGCCGCGAAGAAGGCCGGCCGCGTGGCGGCCGAGGGCCTGATCGGCGCGCTGACCTCGGGCACCAAGGGCGTGCTGGTCGAGGTCAATTCCGAGACCGACTTCGTTGCGCGCAATGAGCAGTTCCAGGGCCTGGTCAAGATGATCGCCCAGGTCGCGCTGCACAACGGTGCCGACGTCGAGACCATCAAGGCGGCCAAGGTCGGCGACGTCACCGTCGAGACCGCGATCTCCGACGCGATCGCGACCATCGGCGAGAACATGACGCTGCGCCGCGCCGCTTCGCTCGAGGTGAGCAAGGGCGTGGTGTCGAGCTATGTCCACAACGCGGTCGTCGAGGGCGCCGGCAAGATCGGCGTGATCGTGGCGCTGGAGTCCGCCGGCAAGGCCGACGAGCTCGCGGTGCTCGGTCGCCAGCTCGCCATGCACGTGGCGGCGGCGAAGCCGCTGGCGCTCGACCCGGCCGGGCTCGATCCGGAGACCGTCAAGCGCGAGAAGGACGTGCTGGCCGACAAGTACCGCCAGCAGGGCAAGCCGGAGAACGTCATCGAGAAGATCGTCGATTCCGGCCTGAAGACCTACTACAAGGAGGTCTGCCTGCTCGATCAGGCCTTCATCCACGACAGCGGCAAGTCGGTTGCCCAGGCGGTGAAGGAAGCTGAGGGTAAGGTCGGCGGGGCGATCAAAATCGCTGGCTTTGTGAACTATGCTCTCGGTGAGGGAATCGAGAAGCAGGAAAGCGATTTCGCCGCCGAAGTCGCGGCCGCCAGCGGCAAGAAGTAACCGCTGACACCAGAGGGCCTCCGGCGCTTTGCGCCGGATGCCTGCCTGCGCGGGATAGGAAAGCGATCGCATCATGGCTGAGCCGATCTATCGTCGCGTGGTGATCAAGCTGTCCGGCGAATACCTGGCCGGTTCCCACGGGTTCGGTATCGATCAACCGACGGTCGATCGCGTCGCCGACGACCTGATCGCAGCCCGCAAGCTCGGTATCGAGGTCGCCGTCGTGATCGGCGGCGGCAACATCGTCCGCGGCGTCGAGGTGTCCTCGCGCGGCGTCTCCAGGCCGACCGGCGATACCATGGGCATGCTTGCCACCATGATGAACTGCCTCGCGCTGGAGGCGGCGATCGAGCGCAAGGGAACCCCGGCGCGGACCCTATCGGCATTCGTGATGCCGGAGATCTCCGAGCTGTTCACCCGTAGTGCAACGCACAAATATCTCGCCGAGGGACGCATCGTCCTGCTCGGCGGTGGAACCGGCAACCCGTTCTTCACGACCGACACCACCGCCGTGCTCCGCGCGGCCGAAATCGGCGCGCAGGCGGTGCTGAAGGCCACCAATGTCGACGGCGTCTACAGCGCCGATCCGAAGAAGGACCCCAAAGCCAAGCGCTTCGACCGCCTGACCCATTCGCAGGCGATCGAGGGCGGCTACAAGGTCATGGACGCGACCGCTTTCGCGCTTGCCCGCGAGACGTCGCTGCCTATCATCGTGTTCTCGATCGCGGAGCCCGGTTCGATCGGTGCGATTCTGCGCGGTACCGGACACGGCACGGTCGTCGCCGGCTGATGCCGCGCCTCCGGGCGTCGACAGCCGGTTTCTAGGGAAGGGAGAACGTCATGGCCGCACCTGGTTTTGACATCAACGACGTGAAGCGCCGCATGCAGGGCGCCACACAATCGCTCAAGCACGAGCTCGGCGGTTTGCGCACCGGCCGTGCTGCGGCCTCCATGCTGGAGCCGGTCCAGGTCGAGGCTTACGGCTCGCATATGCCGCTCAACCAGGTTGCGACCATCAGCGTGCCCGAGCCGCGCCTGCTCTCGGTGCAGGTCTGGGACAAGACGATGGTGAAGGCGGTCGAAAAGGCGATCGTCGATTCCAATCTCGGCCTGTCGCCCGCGACCGAAGGTCAGGTGTTGCGCTTGCGGATTCCCGAACTCAACGAGGAGCGCCGCAAGGAGCTCGTCAAGGTCGCGCACAAATATGCCGAAGCGGCCAAGGTCGCCGTGCGCCACGTGCGCCGCGACGGCCTCGACGTGATCAAGAAGCTCGAGAAGAATCACGAGATCTCCGAGGACGATCAGGAGCGCCTGTCGAACGAGGTGCAGAAGGCGACCGACGGCATGATCGCCGAAATCGATCAGCTGCTCGCTGCCAAGGAAAAGGAAATCCTGACGGTCTGAAGGCGCTACGGAAACAGCCGATGTCGAACGCCGCCGCCCCAGCAACTGACGGACCGGATCGCTCCGGCAGTCCGTTGCATGTGGCTGTCATCATGGACGGCAACGGGCGCTGGGCCAAGTCGCGCGGCCTGCCGCGCGTCGAGGGCCACCGCCGCGGCGTCGAGGCGCTGCGCCGCGTGGTGCGCGCAGCCCATGAACTCGGCATCGTCTATCTCACGATCTTTTCCTTCAGCTCGGAGAACTGGTCGCGGCCGGCCAGCGAGATCGGCGATTTGTTCGGCCTGTTGCGCCGCTTCATCCGCAACGATCTGGCGACGCTGCACCGCGATGGGGTGCGGGTACGCGTGATCGGCGAGCGTGACGGCCTCGACGCCGACATCTGCGCGCTGCTCAACGAAGCCGAGGAGCTGACCAGGAATAATGACAAGCTCAACCTCGTGGTCGCCTTCAACTACGGTTCGCGCGCGGAGATCGCTTCCGCAGCGCGGCGCCTTGCGCGCGAGGTCGCCGAAGGCAAGCGCGACGCCAGCTCCATCGATGCCGACACGCTCGGGCAATATCTCGATGCGCCCGACATCCCGGATCCTGATCTGATTATCCGCACCAGCGGCGAGCAGCGTCTGTCCAACTTCCTGATGTGGCAGGCGGCCTATAGCGAGCTCGTGTTCGTGCCGATTCACTGGCCGGATTTCGACAAGGCGGCGCTCGAAGGCGCGATTGCGGAATACGGCAGGCGCGAGCGCCGGTTCGGCGGACTCGCTGCGAAAACCGGATCGTGACCGAGGGCGAGGCCGCGCCGGCGGCAGCAAACGAACAGGGGTCGCGCAATCTCGCGATGCGCGTGATTGCGGCGCTGGTGCTGGCGCCGGTTGCGATCGCGCTGGCCTATATGGGTGGCGTCGCCTGGTCGCTCCTCGTGACATTGGCGGCGGCCGGATTGTTCGCGGAATGGCTTGTTGTCACCGGACTTGGACGCGAGCTCCGGATCCTGGTGCCCGGCGTAATCGCGTTGCTGCTCGCCGGACTGTGCCTGATGGCCGGCCGTATCGATGCGGCCCTGATCGTGCTCGCCGTCGGAGCGGTTGTTATGGCACTGACGTCCGGCGCGCGGCGCAACTGGGCCATTGCGGGATTGCTCTATGCGGCAGGGGCCGAGATCGCGTCGGTCCTGCTGCGCCTCGACACGGCGAAGGGCTTTGCCGCGCTGATGTTCGTGTTGCTGATCGTGTGGGTCACCGATATCGGCGGCTACTTCGCGGGCCGCAGCATCGGCGGGCCAAAGCTCTGGGTGCGGGTCAGCCCGAAGAAGACGTGGGCGGGCGCGGTCGGCGGCTTCGTGGCGAGCCTGCTGGTCGCTGCCGGCTTTGCCGCCTTCGAGATCGGCTCGACCGGTCCGCTCTTGATGCTCGGCGCCGTGTTGTCGGTGGTCTCGCAACTCGGCGATCTCTTCGAATCCGCGGTGAAGCGGCGGTTCGGCGTGAAGGATTCGAGCCACATCATTCCCGGTCACGGCGGCCTCCTGGACCGCCTGGACGGATTTGTCGCGGCCGTCATTGTGGCGGCGATTTTCGGCTTTCTCCGTGGTGGCGCCGATGGCGTCGGGCGCGGTCTTATGGTTTGGTGATGAGATGAGCGCAGTTCCGTTGCGTAACAACAAGGCCGCGGCGGTGTCCGCCGTGCGGACCGTAACCGTCCTCGGTGCCACCGGCTCGATCGGCGATAGCACCTTGGATCTGCTGCGCGGCGCGCGCGACCGCTACCGGGTCGAGGCGCTGACCGCGAACAGCAATGTCGAGGGCCTCGCCAAGCTGGCCAAGGAATTCGGCGCGCGGTTCGCCGCCATTGCCGACCCGGCGAAGCTTTCGGAACTGAAGGACGCGCTGGCCGGAACCCGGACCGAATGCGGGGCCGGGGCGAGCGCGATCATCGAGGCGGCCGCGCGGCCTGCCGATTGGGTGATGGCGGCGGTCAGCGGCGCGGCCGGGCTGAAGCCCGCGCTTGCCGCGGTCGATCGCGGCGCCACCGTCGCGCTCGCCAACAAGGAATGTTTGGTCTGCGCCGGCGATATCTTCATGGAGCGGGCCAAGAAGGCCGGCGCCTGCATTCTGCCGGCGGACTCCGAGCACAATGCGCTGTTCCAGGCGCTGGCTTCCGGCAATCGCGAGGAACTGACGCGGGTGATCATCACCGCGTCCGGCGGGCCGTTCCGCACTTGGGCGCCCGCCGACATCGAGCAGGCGACGCTGGAACAGGCGCTGAAACATCCCAACTGGAGCATGGGGCAGAAGATCACGATCGATTCCGCGTCGATGATGAACAAGGGCCTCGAGGTGATCGAGGCGTCCTATCTGTTCGCTTTGGCGCCCGACGAGATCGACGTGCTGGTGCACCCGCAGTCGATCATCCACGGCATGGTCGAGTTCTCCGACCGTTCGGTGGTGGCGCAACTCGGTACGCCCGACATGCGGATCCCGATCGCGCATTGCCTCGGCTGGCCCGACCGCGTCGTCGGCCCGTCCGCCAAGCTCGACCTCGCCAAGATCGGACAGCTCACCTTCGAGGCGCCGGACTTTGAGCGCTTCCCGGGACTGCGGCTGGCATATGAGGCGCTGCGGATGGGGCACGGCGCGACGACGGTCTACAACGCCGCGAACGAGATCGCGGTCGCCGCGTTTATCGCCGGCAAGATCAAGTTCGGCGCGATCGCCCGGCTGGTCGAGGCGACGATGAACGATTGGATCAAGTCAGGGAATCAGCCACCACTGCGCTCGGCGGATGATGCGATTTCCGTTGACCATATCGCGCGAAATAAAGCTGCCGCCCTATTGCCTCAAATTGCCTTAAAGGCAACCTAGAGGGTTGGGGGCGGAGCCTTTGGCTCTTGTCGAGGGAAATCGAATGCCCGAGTATTTTATTCATAGTATCAATGCGTTGAGTCATGGGCTTCTCGGTACCATCGTTCCCTTCCTCTTCGTCTTGACCATCGTCGTCTTCTTCCATGAGCTCGGCCACTTCCTGGTCGCGCGCTGGGCTGGCGTGAAGGTGTTGACGTTCTCGCTGGGCTTCGGGCCGGAGCTCGCCGGCTTCAACGACCGGCATGGCACGCGCTGGAAGATCTCGGCGATACCGCTCGGCGGTTACGTCAAATTCTTCGGCGACGACAGCGAGGCATCGACGCCGTCGACCGAGACGCTCGCCGCCATGACGGCGGAGGAGCGCGAAGGCAGCTTCCATCACAAATCGGTCGGAAAGCGCACTGCCATCGTCGCGGCCGGGCCGGTGGCGAACTTCATTCTCGGCGCCCTGATTTTTGCGGGCATGGCGCTCTACTACGGCAAGCCGAGCACGATTGCCCGGGTCGACGGCCTGGTGGCCGAAAGCGTCGCCGCGAACGCCGGCTTTAAGGTCGGTGATGTCGTCGTGGATATCGACGGCAGCGCGATCCAGAGCTTCGCCGACATGCAGCGGATTGTAGCCTCGAACGCGGGTTCAGAGCTTGGGTTCAAGGTGAAGCGCGATGGCGCGATCGTCGCGCTCAAGGCGACGCCGGCGCTCAGGGAGGTCAAGGACCCCTTCGGCAATGCCCACCGAATCGGCGTGCTGGGAATCGAGCATAAGGCTCAGGTCGGCGAGGCGACCAGCGCCTCGGTCGGCGTGCTGGAGGCCCTGAAGATCGGCGTCGAGCAGGTTTGGTACATCATTTCCAGCACGTTCAAGTTCCTCGGGTCGCTGTTCATTGGAACCGGCAATCCTGCCGAGGTGAGCGGGGTCATTGGAATCGCGAAGCTGTCGGGGCAGGCCGCGAGCGCCGGGTTCCAGTTCGTGATCAATCTTTGCGCCATCCTGTCGGTCTCGATCGGCCTGCTGAACCTGTTTCCGATCCCGCTTTTGGATGGCGGACACCTGCTTTTCTACGGTGCGGAGGCGCTGCGGGGACGCCCGCTGTCGGAGCGGACGCAAGAGGTGGGTTTCCGAATCGGGCTGGGTCTGGTCCTGATGTTGATGGTGTTTGCGACGTATAACGACATCCTCAGGATCGCCGGGTCCTGAAACGGGCTTTTTTGTGGCGTTGCCAATGGGCAACGTCTTGGAACGAAAATGGAAATGTTCAGCTCTAGTAAGTTTGCCCCCTTGGCAAATTTGGTTACAAGCTGAGCGGCAGGTTGGGAATCTGTCGGGTCGTTGGGGAACGATCTGGCATCGTTAAGATAAGGGCGCGTTGCGCATGATGTTTGGAATGCGAGTGAGGGGGGGGCTGTTCGCCGCCTTGGTCATGTTCGCCGCGCCGGTGGTTGCCACCTTGGCGACCGTAGCTGTGTCTGTGCCTGCGTCGGCGCAGACCGTCGATTCGATCACGGTGGAGGGGAACCGCCGTGTCGAGCTTGAAACCATCCGCTCCTACTTCCATCCCGGGCCGGGCGGTCGGCTGGGCCAGGCCCAGATCGACGACGGTCTGAAGGCGCTGATCGAGACCGGCCTGTTCCAGGACGTCCATATCGACCAGCGGGGCGGGCGCCTCGTCGTGGTCGTGGTCGAGAACCCGGTGATCGGCCGCGTTGCCTTCGAGGGCAACAAGAAGATCAAGGACGAACAGCTCACCGCTGAAGTGCAGTCCAAGCCGCGCGGCACGTTCTCGCGTCCGATGGTCCAGTCGGACGCCCTGCGCATCGCCGAAATCTACCGCCGGTCCGGCCGCTATGACGTGCGGGTCAATCCGCAGATCATCGAGCAGCCGAACAACCGCGTCGACCTGATCTTCGAGGTCAATGAAGGCGTGAAGACTGGCGTCCGGTCGATCGAGTTCATCGGCAACAGCGCCTATTCGGCGTCCCGTCTGCGCGACGTCATCAAGACCCGCGAATCGAACATCCTGAGCTTCCTCGGCGGCAACGACGTCTACGACCCCGACCGGGTCGAGGCCGATCGCGACCTGCTGCGTCGCTTCTACCTCAAGAACGGCTATGCCGACGTCCAGGTCGTGGCCGCGCTGACCGAATACGATCCCGACAAGAAGGGCTTCCTGGTTACCTTCAAGATCGAGGAAGGCCAGCAGTACCGCGTCGCGTCCGTCAACTATACGTCGTCGATCGCAACGCTCGACCCGAACGCGCTGCGCACCTACTCGCGCGTCAATGTCGGCTCGCTCTACAACGCCGAGGCGCTGGAGAAATCGGTCGAGGAGATGCAGATCGAGGCATCGCGCCGCGGCTACGCCTTCGCGGTGGTCCGGCCGCGCGGCGATCGCAACTTCGACAATCACACGGTGTCGATCACCTTCGCGATCGACGAAGGTCCGCGCACCTATATCGAGCGCATCAACATCCGCGGCAACAGCCGTACCCGCGACTACGTGATCCGCCGCGAGTTCGATATCTCGGAAGGCGACGCCTACAACCGTGCGCTGGTCGACCGTGCCGAGCGCCGGCTGAAGAACCTCGACTTCTTCAAGACGGTGAAGATCACCACCGAGCCGGGCTCCTCCAGCGATCGCGTCATCCTGATTGTCGATCTCGAGGAGAAGTCGACCGGCGACTTCTCGGTGTCGGGCGGTTACTCGACCACCGACGGCGCGCTGGCCGAAGTCAGCGTCTCCGAGCGCAACCTGCTCGGCCGCGGCCTGTACGCGAAGGCGTCGGTGACCTACGGCCAGTATGCCCGCGGCTACTCGCTGTCGTTCGTCGAGCCCTATCTGCTCGACTACCGCGTCGCGCTCGGCCTCGACCTCTATCAGCGCCAGCAGCTGTCCAACAGCTACATCGCGTACGGCACCAAGACGCTGGGCTTCAGCCCGCGGCTCGGCTTCAGCCTGCGGGAAGATCTGTCGCTGCAGCTGCGCTACTCGATCTACCAGCAGGAAATCACCCTGCCGTCGACGCTGAACAACTGTAACAACGTGCCGCTCCTGCCGGATGGAACGCCCAATCCCGCGTTCAATCCGAGCCCGGCCTATGCGAACCTGAACGGGATCAGCCTGGTGTCGACCAATGGTCTCGGCTGCTTCTTTGACGGCGAAGCCTCCCTGCCGGTCCGCAAGGAGCTGGCGGGCGGCAAGACCCTCACATCGGCGCTGGGTTACACGCTCAACTACAACACCCTCGACAACAACAAGAACCCGACCGACGGTCTGATCGTCGACTTCAAGCAGGACTTCGCCGGTGTTGGCGGTGACGTCAGCTACATCAAGACCGCGATCGACGCGAAGTACTACACCCCGCTGGTCTCCGACATCGTCGGCGTGATCCACGCCCAGGGCGGCATCCTGAACAAGCTCGGGACCTCGGATCTGCGCATGCTCGATCACTTCCAGATGGGCCCGAACCTGGTCCGCGGCTTCGCGCCGAACGGTATCGGTCCGCGTGACATCAACCCGTACGGCACCATGGACGCCATCGGCGGCACCAAGTACTGGGGCGTGTCGGCGGAACTGCAGATGCCGTTCTGGTTCCTGCCGAAGGAAGTCGGGCTCAAGGGCGCGGTCTATGCCGACGCCGGCGGCCTGTACGATTACCAGGGCCCGACCTCGTGGGCGGCGACCGGCGAAGTCAACGTGCCTGGCTGTGTCAGGCCGACGAACAATCCGCCGTCTCCGGGTACGTGCCTTGGCCTGAGCTACGATGACAGCAAGGTTGTCCGTACCTCGGTCGGTGTCGGCCTGATCTGGCAGTCACCGTTCGGTCCGCTGCGCTTCGACTACGCGGTGCCGCTGACCAAGGGTGCGTTTGACCGCACGCAAGAATTCCGGTTTGGCGGCGGTACGACGTTCTAAGACCGATTGCCAACCGGACTGCGACGGATGGAATGGCGCAGCCGATCTTCTACAAGAGTCCTCCTTCGTCATCGCTGGCTGAAATAGCCGCGCTGACGAAGGCGCAACTGATCGACCCCGAAAGGGGTGCGCTTCAGATCAGGGGGCTGGCCTCGCTCGACGAGGCCGGTCCGATGCATCTCGCCTTTTTCGACAATCTGAAATACGCCGACCAGCTTGCCGCGACCAAGGCCGGCGCATGTCTGGTCAGCCCGCGCTTCGAGGCACAGGTGCCGAAGGGCACTGCCGTGCTGCGGGCGGCGAAGCCGTTCCAGGCGTTCGTCGAGCTCGCCCGCGAATGGCACGCCGATGCCCTGCGGCCGCAATCCTGGTTCGACACCGAGGGCATCGCGCCGTCGGCGATCATCGATCCCAGCGCGCGCCTCGAGGACGGCGTCATTGTCGATCCGCTGGTCGTGATCGGCCCACGGGTCGAGATCGGCTCGGGCACCATCATCGGCGCCGGCGCGGTGATCGGGGCCGACGTCAAGATCGGCCGCGACTGCAATGTCGGCGCCAAGACCACCATCCAGTTCGCGCTGATCGGCAACAACGTCCTGATCCATCCCGGCTGCAATATCGGCCAGGACGGCTACGGCTTCATCTTCTTCGGGCCGGCCGGCCATGTGAAGGTGCCGCAGACCGGCCGCGTGGTGATCCAGAACAATGTCGAGGTCGGTGCCGCCTCGACCATTGACCGCGGTTCCCTGCGCGACACCGTGATCGGCGAGGGCACCAAAATCGACAACCAGGTCCAGATCGGCCACAATGTGACGATCGGCCGGCACTGCCTGCTGGCGGCCCAGATCGGGCTCGCCGGCAGCCTGACCATCGGCGACAATGTCGCGCTCGGCGCCAAGGTGGGCATCAACAACCACCTCAAGATCGGCGACGGCGCCCAGGTGACGGCGATGAGCGCGGTCAAGGACGA
Organism: Bradyrhizobium sp. UFLA01-814; assembly: GCF_046718885.1. NCBI lineage: Bacteria > Pseudomonadati > Pseudomonadota > Alphaproteobacteria > Hyphomicrobiales > Nitrobacteraceae > Bradyrhizobium > Bradyrhizobium sp. UFLA01-814. The sequence goes on from NZ_JAQOSR010000089.1 coordinate 14,948, forward strand.
CATCCCGGCCAACGGTCGCTGGGGCGGGCATTTCGCCAAGCCGACCAAGCAGTGGTTCAGGGAAATTATCGCAGTGGAGCGTCTGGTGCGCGACAACGAAGCCAAAGGCAAGGAACAGGAGTGATGGAGGAGGCACCGGTCAAATTCGAGCTGGTGGATATCAACGATATCCTGAAGACGCTCCCGCATCGCTTTCCGATGTTGCTGATCGACCGGGTGATCAAGATCCGCACCGACTACAGCGGCATCGGCATCAAGAACGTCACCTTCAACGAGCCGCCGTTCCAGGGCCATTTCCCGGACCGTCCGGTCTACCCCGGCGTGATGATGATCGAGGCGATGGCCCAGACCGCCGGCGTCATCGGCATCAAGTCGGTCGAGGGCACCGAGAAGCCGCGCGCGGTGTATTTTCTCACCATCGACAAGTGCAAGTTCAGGAAGCCGGTGATGCCCGGCGACACCATCGAGTATCACATGCGCTCGCTCGGCCGGCGTAAGACGATGTGGTGGTTTCACGGCGATGCCAAGGTCAACGGCCAGGTCGTCGCCGAGGCCGATGTCGGTGCGATGCTCACGGATTAGGCCGCGCCGGGCTCACGACGTTGTGCAGGTGTAGCGGCCGTCCGCGCCCGCGATCCGCAGGACGCGATTGAGGAAGACGCCCATCGACGGCGCGTTCATCAGCGCGTCGTAGGTTTCGGCAGGGACGCCGCAATAGTGCTGGTAGCTGCCTCTGACCGCGACCAGCAGCGCGCGCTGATCCGCCCTGTAGCAGACCCGCTGGACGATCGTGCTGCGGTTGATGTCGCGGCATTCGAAGCTCGAGAGATCGACCGTCGTGCTGTTGCCGAGATCGACCGTCTCCGGGCCGACTGGCGCAGAGAGCAGGCTGAGGATCAGCGCGGCGGCCCGGACCATGATTGGTTGCGACCTTCTCGTTTGCAACAGGCGGTCATGATACGTCACTGGACAGGGCGGGCAAAGTCGCGCTAACGACCGCCCCAATCGACAGCCTGGCGCCTCGATAGCACCTTGGCGCCATTAACGAATTCCGGACCGAAACTTCATGAGCATGATCGACCCGACTGCGCGGATTGCCGATGGCGCTGTGATCGGGGCCGGCACCGAGATCGGTCCGTACTGCATCATCGGCCCCAATGTCGTGCTTGGCGAGAACTGCAAGCTGATCGCGCATGTCACGATCAGCGGGCATACCAGGATCGGCCCCGGCTGCATCATCTCGCCGTTCGCCGCGCTCGGCGGGCCGCCGCAGGATCTCAGTTATCGCGGCGAGCCGACCCGCCTCGAAGTCGGCGAAGCCTGCACCATCCGCGAGGGCGTGACGATGAATGTCGGCACGGTCAAGGGCGGCGGGCTCACGCGCGTCGGCGATCGCGGCTTCTTCATGAACAACAGCCATGTCGGCCATGACTGCATGGTCGGCAATGGCGTGATCTTCGCGACGTCGGCGACGCTCGGCGGCCACTGCGAGATCGGCGACTTCGTCTATATCGGCGGCCTGTCGGCCGTGCACCAGTTCACCCGCGTCGGCTCGCAGGTGATGATCGGTGGCGTCTGCGGCGTACGCGGCGACATCATCCCGTTCGGCCTCGCCAACGGTCAGTACGCGGTGCTCGAAGGACTCAACATCATCGGCATGCGGCGCCGCCAGTTCACCAAGGCGCGGCTGGCGACGGTGCGCGCGTTCTATCAAAAGCTGTTCCACGGCCCCGGCATCTTCGCTGAGCGGCTGGCCTCGGTGCAGCCGCTGGCGGGCGACGATCCCGCGATTGCGGAAATCCTGGCCTTCATCGAGGGCGGCAAGCTGCGCCCGCTCTGCCTTCCCGCCGATACCAATTGAGCTGGGGATGGCCGCCAGCATGACGTCAGCGGCTCCCTCGCTTTCCTCGCCGGTCGGCGTCATCGCCGGCGGCGGCGCCATGCCGTTCGCGGTCGCCGACTCCCTGGTTGCGCGCGGCATCACGCCGGTGCTGTTCGCGCTGCGCGGCGCCTGCGATCCGGCGCGCGCGCAGCGGTTTCGTCACCGCTGGATCTCGGTCGGCCAGCTCGGGCGGGCGACCCGGCTGTTCCGCGACGAAGGCTGCCGCGATCTGATCTTCATCGGCACCCTGGTGCGCCCCGCGCTGTCGGAGATCCGGCTCGACTGGGGTACGCTGCGCCTGCTCGGCCACGTCGTTCGCGCATTTCGCGGCGGCGACGATCATTTGCTGTCGAGCGTTGGCCGCATCCTCGAGCAGCAGGGCTTCCGCATGGTCGGGATCAAGGACGTCGCGCCCGATCTGTTGATGCCGGAGGGCGCCGTGACGCGCGCGGCGCCCGATAGCACGGCGCTCGCCGATATCGCGCGCGGACGCGGTGTGCTGGACGCGCTCGGCCCGTTCGACATCGGTCAGGCGGCCGTGGTGATCGAAGGTCATGTGGTTGCGGTCGAGGATATCGAGGGCACCGATGGGCTGCTCGCGCGCGTCGCGCGGCTGCGCACCGAAGGCCGTATTCGTGCCAAGGCCGGCCGCGGCGTGCTGGTGAAGGCGCCGAAGAGCAGGCAGGATCTGCGCTTCGATCTGCCGACCATCGGCCCGCGAACGGTCGAAGGCGCGGCAGCCGCCGGCATTGCCGGCATCGCCGTGATCGCCGGCAATACGCTGGCCGCCGAGCCGCAGGCCCTGGTCGAGGCCGCCGACGCCAGGGGGCTGTTTGTCATCGGACTGGCGGGCTGATGCAGGTGCGCAGCCCCAGCACCGCTCGCAAGATCTTCCTCATCGCCACCGAGGAATCCGGCGACCGCCTCGGCGCGGCGCTGATGCAGGTGCTGCGCCAGCGCCTCGGCGATGCCGTGCAGTTTTCCGGCGTCGGCGGCCGGGCGATGGCTGCTCAGGGCATCGCTCCGCTGTTTCCGATCGAGGAACTCTCGATCATCGGCTTTGCCGCCGTTGTGAAACAATTGCCGAAAATCCTGCGATTGATCCGGCGCACAGCCGATGCCGTGCTCGCCGACGCGCCTGACATGCTCGTCATCATCGACAGCCCCGATTTCACCCACCGCGTCGCCCGTCGCGTCCGCGCCCGCAACCCGAACATTCCGATCGTCGATTACGTGTCACCGTCGGTCTGGGCCTGGCGGCCGGGCAGGGCGCGTGCGATGCGGGGCTATGTCGACCACGTGCTCGCGCTGCTGCCGTTCGAGCCGGAGGAATATCGCAAGCTGCAGGGACCGCCGTGCAGCTATGTCGGCCACCCCCTGACCGAGCAGCTCGCCACGCTGCGCCCGAACGAGGACGAGCAGAAGCGGCGCGATGCGCAGCCGCCGGTGTTGCTGGTGTTGCCCGGAAGCCGGCGCAGCGAGATCAGGCATCATCTGGCGCTGTTCGGCACGGCGCTCGGCCTGCTCAGTAAGCAGACGCCGTTCGAGCTCGTGCTCCCCACCATGCCGCATCTCGAGGCGATGGTGCGCGAAGGCGTCGCGTCGTGGCCGGTGGTGCCGCGGCTCGCGATCGGTGAGACCGACAAGCGCGCCGCGTTCCGCGTCGCCCGCGCTGCGCTCGCGAAGTCGGGCACGGTGACGCTGGAGCTCGCGCTGTCAGGGATTCCCATGGTGACGGCCTATCGCGTCGGCGCCGCCGAGGCGTTCATCCTGCGCCGCGCGATCCGGGTGTCCTCGGTGATCCTCGCCAATCTCGTGATCGGCAGCGATATCATTCCCGAGTTCCTGCAGGAGGACTGCACACCGGACAAGCTCGCGGCGGCGCTGGGCGACGTGCTTGCGGATTCGCCCGATCGTCTGCGGCAGCTCGTGGGGTTCGCGACGATGGACGGGAAGATGTCGACCGGCGACCAGCCGCCGAGCGTCCGCGCCGCCGACATCGTGCTGGCGGAGATGCGCCGCCGTTCGGCCTAGCCAATCGATCGTGTCCTCGTTCAGTGGCGACATACCGCCGCAACGATCCCGCTTGCGCTGAATATTTAGACCGTACTAATATTAGCAATATCTAATATTAGTACGGAGCCAGCCATGAAGATCGACCCGGTCGCCTATGTCGGAGCCGTCATTCGCGACGTCGCTTTCCGGGAACGCGACGGCAAGCCGGCGCGGGCGGTGATCGCGAGCCGCAGCTACGACACCGACATCGCCGATCTCTGGGATGTGCTGACCAACCCCGAACGCATTCCGCGCTGGTTCCTGCCGATCTCGGGCGACCTGAGGCTTGGCGGCCGCTATCAGTTCCAGGGCCACGCGGGCGGCGAGGTCACGACGTGTGAGCCGCCGCGCCGGCTTGCCGTCACGTGGGAGTCCATGGGTACGGTCAGCTGGGTTACCGTCACGCTGGCTGAGAATGGCCCGGATGCCACGCGCCTGGAATTGGAACATCTCTCGGTGATCGAGGGCGACTTCTGGGACCGCTACGGGGCCGGTGCGGTCGGCGTCGGCTGGGATCTCGCGCTGCTCGGGCTCGCGCTCTATCTGGCCATGCCGCCCGGCGAGAAATTCGACCGCACCGCCGCGTCGGCGTGGCCAGCCACCGACGACGGCAAGGAATTCATCCGCCGCGCCAGCGAGGACTGGTGCCGGGCCTCGATCGCGGCGGGCACCGAGGAGGCAGCGGCGCGCAGATCAGCCGCAAATACCACGGCGGCCTATTGCGGCGAGCCGGAGCCGGGGAGCGGAGGCTAGAGCATGATCCGGAAAAGTGTGAAGCGGTTTTCCCTCGCGACAAACGCGAAGCGTTTGCGCGGAGATCATGCTCAAACAAAGAGCAAAGCGGGATGACGATGCAATCTCATCGCGCTTTAGCGACCTTGCACGCCTTCGACATCCTCGGCGATCCCGTCCGCCGGCGCATCCTGGAACTATTGGCGACCGGCGAGCACAGTTCGGGCGACGTCGTTGCGGTCGTGCAGCGCGAGTTCGGCATCACCCAGTCGGCGGTCTCGCAGCAATTGCGGATCTTGCGCGACGCCGGTTTCGCGTCGGTGCGCGCCGAGGGCACCCGCCGCATCTACGCGGTCGAGCCGGCGCGGCTGCGCGAGGTCGACGACTGGCTCGACCGGTTCCGGGCGTTCTGGCTGCCGCGCCTTGACGCGATCGCGACCGAAGTCGCGCGGGGCAAACGAAAACGGCGCCATCAGGAATGATGGCGCCGTCCCGGATTCTCTTCAGCGATGCAGCTTACTTGCGCTTGTCGATCTGCACATAGTCGCGGCGCGCGACGCCGGTATAGAGCTGGCGCGGACGGCCGATCTTCTGCTGCGGATCCTCGATCATCTCGCTCCACTGGCTGATCCAGCCGACGGTGCGGGCGACCGCGAACAACACGGTGAACATCGAGACCGGGAAGCCCATCGCCTTCAGCGTGATGCCCGAATAGAAGTCGACGTTCGGGTAGAGCTTGCGATCGATGAAGTAGGGATCGCTGAGCGCGATCTTCTCCAGCTCCATCGCGACCTTGAGCATCGGATCGTCGCCGTGGCCGGTCTCCTTCAGCACCGCGTGACACATCTTCTGCATGATCTTGGCGCGCGGATCGTAGTTCTTGTAGACGCGGTGGCCGAAGCCCATCAGGCGAACTTCGCTGTTCTTGTCCTTCACCTTGGCGATGAAGTCCGGAATGTTTTCGACCTTGCCGATGCCGTAGAGCATGTTGAGCGCGGCCTCGTTGGCGCCGCCATGCGCCGGGCCCCACAGGCAGGCGATGCCGGCCGCGATGCAGGCAAACGGGTTGGCGCCCGAGGAGCCGGCAATGCGCACCGTCGAGGTCGAGGCGTTCTGCTCGTGGTCGGCGTGCAGGATGAAGATCTTGTCGAGCGCGTCGGCGAGCACCGGATTGATCTTGTAGTCCTCGCAGGGCACCGCGAAGCACATGTTGAGGAAGTTCTCGGCAAACGAGAGCGAGTTCTTCGGATACACGAAGGGCTGGCCGACCGTGTACTTGTAGGCCATCGCCGCCAGCGTCGGCACCTTCGCGATCATTCGCATCGAGGCGATCATGCGCTGACGCGGATCGTTGATGTCGGTAGAGTCGTGATAGAACGCGGCCAACGCGCCGACGGCGGCGACCATGATCGCCATCGGATGAGCGTCGCGGCGGAAGCCCTGGAAGAACCGCGCCATCTGCTCATGCACCATCGTGTGATGGATCACGCGATGGTCGAAGTCCTTCTTCTGCGCCGGAGTCGGAAGATCCCCGTACAGCAGCAGGTAGCAGGTCTCGAGGAAGTCGCCGTGCTCGGCGAGCTGCTCGATCGGATAGCCGCGGTATTCGAGCACGCCGGCGTCGCCGTCGATGTACGTGATCTTCGACTGGCAACTGCCGGTCGAGGTGAAGCCGGGGTCGTAGGTGAACACCCCGGCCTGGCCGTAGAGCTTGGCGATGTCGATGACATCAGGCCCAACCGTGCCGCTCAGGATCGGGAAATCGTAGTTCTTGTTGCCGATGGTGAGTGTGGCTGTCTTGCTGGATTTTGCGTCCATCGTGATATCCCCGATGAATTCGTTGCGAAAACCGACCTTGCCCAGTCGCTAAATTGCGGCCCATGGCGGGGCGGAACGGCTTGTGGAGAAAGCGTCCGGGATTGGGTAGCTCATTGCCATGTGCGCTGCAAGATGGACCCTGGAGGGGGTCCATGCAGGATCACGCCGCCTGATCGGCGAGGCGGGCAAGGCACTCCTGGCGTCCCAGCACGGCCAGCACGTCGAATATGCCCGGCGACGTTGTACGTCCCGTCAGCGCCACCCGCAGCGGCTGGGCGACGGCGCCGAGTTTCAGGTTGTTCTGCTCGGCGAAATTCCGCATCGCGGTCTCGGTGGTTTCCTCCGTCCAGTCGTTGACGGCTTCCAGCGCGGTGCGCAGGCGGCCGATCAACGCGCGCGTTTCCGGCGTCAGCAGCGCCGCCGCTTTCGGATCGAGCGAGAGCGGACGATCGGCGAAGATGAAGTAGGCGCCCGCGATCAGCTCGATCAGCGTCTTGGCGCGCTCCTTCAGGCTCGGCATCGCCCGCAGCAATTGCGCACGGGTGGTGTCGTTGAGCTTGGCCTTCAGCGCGGCGCCCTCGGGAACATAATCCAGCACGCTCTCGAACTGGGTCACGAGGGATTGATCGTCGCTCTGCCGGATATAGTGACCGTTGAGGTTCTCCAGCTTGGCGAAATCGAACCGCGCCGCAGACCGGCCGATGCCCGAGAGGTCGAACGCGTCGATCATCTCCTGGGTCGAGAAGATCTCCTGGTCTCCATGGCTCCAGCCGAGCCGGACGAGGTAGTTGCGCAAGGCGGCCGGCAGGTAGCCGAGCGCGCGGTAGGCATCGACGCCGAGCGCGCCATGGCGCTTCGACAGTTTCGAGCCGTCGGGACCGTGGATCAGCGGAATGTGGGACATGCTCGGCAGTTCCCACTCCAGCGCGTCGTAGATCTGCTTCTGACGCGCGGCGTTGATCAGGTGGTCGTCGCCACGGATGATGTGAGTGACGCCCATATCGTGGTCGTCGACCACGACCGCGAGCATGTAGGTCGGGGTGCCGTCGCCGCGGAGCAGGACGAGGTCGTCGAGGTTCTCGTTCTGCCAGACCACCCGGCCCTGCACCTGGTCCTCGATCACGGTTTCGCCGGTCTGCGGCGCCTTGAGGCGGATGGTCGGCTTGATGCCAGCGGGCGCGGTGGCCGGATCGCGGTCACGCCACATGCCGTCATAGAGGCGGGTGCGGCCCTCGGCGCGCGCCTTCTCGCGCATCGCGGTGAGCTCTTCCGGCGAGGCATAGCAGTAATAGGCGCGCCCGGCGGCGAGCAGGCTTTCGGCGACCTCGCGATGGCGGGCGGCGCGGCTGAACTGGTAGATGACCTCGCCGTCCCAATCGAGCTCGAGCCACTTCAGGCCGTCCAGGATGGCGTCGATCGCCTCCTTGGTCGAGCGTTCACGGTCGGTGTCCTCGATCCGGAGCAGCATCTTGCCGCCGAGCTTCCTGGCATAGAGCCAGTTGAACAGCGCGGTACGGGCACCTCCGATGTGGAGGAAGCCGGTCGGTGAGGGGGCGAAGCGGGTAACGACGGGTTTGGTCATGATCGAGCGAGACGTATGCGGGAACGGCCGTGGTGTATAACAGGAACCGGACATAACTAAAGCCCCGGTTGACCTTTTGCCCGCCAAACCAGACTTGAAACCAGGGCTTGAGACCAGACTTGGCCGGACGGCGCGAATTTGGCAGAAGGTTGAGCCGACTCCTCCAGGGAACCCTTTGATGACGACTGACACGACGGCAGAGGCAGGGCGCGACTTCATCCGCGACATCGTCCAGGCCGATCTCTCCTCCCACAAGCACAACCGGATCGTGACCCGTTTCCCGCCGGAGCCGAATGGCTACCTGCATATCGGCCACGCCAAGTCGATCGCCCTGAATTTCGGCATCGCGCAGGAGTTCGGCGGCCAGTGCAATTTGCGCTTCGACGACACCAATCCGACCAAGGAGGAGCAGGAATACATCGACTCCATCCAGGCCGACGTCCATTGGCTCGGCTACGACTGGGGAGCCAACCTGTTCTTTGCGTCGGACTATTTCGAGCGCCTGTACGATTGGGCCGAGGGCCTGATCAAGGCCGGCTATGCCTATGTCGACGATCAGTCGCAGGAGGAGATCCGCACTTCCCGCGGCACGCTGACCGAGCCCGGCAAGAACTCGCCGTTCCGCGACCGCCCGGTCGAGGAGAACCTCGACCTGTTCCGCCGCATGAAGGCCGGAGAGTTCTCGAATGGCGCCCGCGTGCTGCGCGCCAAGATCGACATGGCCGCCGGCAACATCAACCTGCGCGACCCCGTGCTGTACCGTATCCTGCACGCCCACCATCCGCGCACCGGCGACAAGTGGTCGATCTATCCGAGCTACGACTACGCGCACGGCCAGTCGGACGCGATCGAGGGCATCACCCATTCGATCTGTACGCTGGAGTTCGAGGATCACCGCCCGCTCTATGAGTGGCTGCTCGACAAGCTGCCGGTGCCCTCGAAGCCGCGCCAGTACGAAATGGCACGGCTGAACCTGACCTACACGCTGCTGTCCAAGCGCGTGCTGACCCAGCTCGTCCGCGACGGCCACGTCTCGGGCTGGGACGATCCGCGCATGCCAACCATTGCCGGCTTGAAGCGGCGCGGCGTGCCGCCGGCGGCGGTGCGCGAATTCATCAAGCGCATCGGCGTCGCCAAGGCCAACAGCGTGGTCGATGTCGGCATGCTCGAATTCTGCATCCGCGAGGAGCTGAACCGCACGGCGCTGCGCCGGATGGCGGTGCTGCGGCCGCTCAAGGTGGTGATCGAGAACTATCCGGAAGGGCAGGTCGAGGAGATCGAGGCGATCAACCATCCCGACAATCCGGAAGCCGGCACCCGCAAGATCGCGTTCGGCCGCGAGCTCTATATCGAGCGCGACGACTTCATGGAGAATCCGCCGAAGAAGTTCTACCGCCTCTCGCCCGGCAATGAGGTGCGGCTGCGCTATGCCTACTTCATCAAGTGCACCGGCGTGGTGAAGAACGACGCCGGCGAGATCGTCGAACTCCGCGCGACCTACGATCCCTTAACCAAGGGCGGCAACGCGCCCGACGGCCGCAAGGTCAAGGCGACGATGCACTGGTTGCCGGCGGCGCAGTCGAAGCCGGCGGAGATCCGCATCTACAACCAGCTGTTCGCCAATCCGAGCCCGAACGCGGCCGATTTCGCGGCCGACCTCAATCCGCAGTCGCTCGAAGTGCTGAAGGATGCGCGCGTCGAGCCGGCGATCGCCGAGAGCAATTCGCCCGACCCGATGCAGTTCGAGCGGCAGGGCTATTTCGTGCGCGATGCGGATTCGACGCCGGACCGGCTGGTGTTCAACCGCACCATCGGCCTGCGCGACACCTTCGCCAAGGAAGTCGGCGGCAAGGGCTAGCCGAGAGGAAGTGCGTCCCGCGCGGACAAGCAGACGGGGGGATCGATGCCTGATGAATCCGACGAGATCGCCTCCGCCATTATCGCCAGATGGTCGGCGGGTTTCAGCAGGCTCGATGCGGATGCGTTATGCGCGCTCTATTCGAGGAGCGCGTTCTTCTTCGGCTCGAACCCGACGCTGTATCGCGGCCGCGACGGCGTCAAAGCCTATTTTGACGGTCTGCCGCGCTGGCGCGCGCCGCGGGTTCAGTTCAGCGATGTCAGGGCAGAACGGGTCAATGCCGAGCTCGTCAACATGGCGGGCATCGCGTCATTCTTCCTCGACGGCGATGCGCCCTCGCTCGCAGTCAAGATCACCTGGGTGATCGCGCGCGAGGACGACGACTGGAGGATCGTCTGCCACCACGTCTCGTCGCAGACGCCGCTGATCTAGATGTCGTAGTACAAATGGAACTCGTAGGGATGAGGTCGCAATCTGATGGGATCGACCTCCTTCTTCCGCTTGTAGTCGAGCCATGTTTCGATCACGTCGGCGGTGAAGACATCGTTGCGCAGCAGGAATGCGTGATCGCGTTCGAGCGCGTCCAGCGCCTGATCCAGCGACCCCGGCGTCGACTTCACCTCCTTCGCCTCGGCGGGCGGCAGGTCGTAGAGGTTCTTGTCGATCGGGCTGCCCGGGTCGATCTTGTTGCGAATTCCGTCGAGGCCGGCCATCAGCATCGCGGCGAAAGCCAGATAGGGATTGCAGGAGGGATCCGGCGAACGAAATTCGACACGCTTGGCCTTCGGGTTCGGCGAATACATCGGAATGCGGCAGCAGGCTGAACGGTTGCGCTGGGAATAGACCAGGTTGATCGGAGCCTCATAGCCCGGCACCAGACGCCGATAGGAGTTCGTGGTCGGGGCGCAAAGCCCGCACAATGCCCAGGCATGGGTCAACAGGCCGCCGATATAGTGGCGGGCGAGCTGGCTCAGTTCGGCATAGTCGCCCCTGTCGTAGAACAGATTGGTCTCGCCCTTCCACAACGACTGATGAACGTGCATTCCGGAAGCGTTGTCCTCGAACAGCGGTTTCGGCATGAACGTTGCGGTCATGCCGTTCTGGCGGGCGGTGTTCTTCACCACGTATTTGTAGATCATCAGATTGTCCGCCATGCGCGTGAGCGTGGTGAAGCGCATGTCGATTTCGTTCTGCCCACCGGTCGCGACTTCATGGTGATGGGCTTCGATCTGGATGCCCAGCTGTTCCATGGTCAACACCATTTCGGTACGGAGCGCCTGCATGCTGTCCGTCGGGGGCACTGGAAAGTATCCCTCTTTCGGGCGTGGCTTGTGTCCCAGGTTGGGCGCTTCGTTTGTGCCCGTGTTCCAGCTGCCTTCACCGGAATCGATGTCGTGGAAAGCGTAGTTGATGCCCTGTCCGTAGCGCACGCTGTCGAACACGAAGAACTCGGCCTCTGGACCGAAGTAGCTGGTATCGGCGTGGCCCGTGGCCTTCAGGTGGGTTTCAGCTTTTTGGGCGATGTAGCGGGCATCGCGGCTATAGGATTGACCGGTCACGGGGTCGCGGATGTTGCAGATCAATACCAGGGTGGATGAAGGGGAATACGGGTCGAGGAAAGCCGTGGTCGGGTCCGGGACGACCAGCATGTCGCTTTCCTGGATTTCCTGAAAGCCGCGGATCGATGAGCCGTCGAATCCAATCCCTTCGCTGAGGGCGTCTGCGCTCGCCGCGCTCGGCGGGACGGAAAAATGTTGCCATACCCCCGGCAGGTCGGTGAAGCGCAGATCGATCATCTGCACTTTCTCGTCCTTGATTGCCTTCACGAGATCTTCGGCTGTTGCGCATGTCGGAAACATGGCTTCACTCCTGTTATTGGAGAGCCGCGTCGTTGAGATTGTGCTGCCGTTCAGCCCCTGCGAGGCGGCTTGAGGAAGATCCTGCTCCACGTTCTGCGCTGCGAGCTGGCAGCCTCAGCTTTGGTGCGGACCGCGCATCAGCTTCATGGCGTCTTCGATATGGCGCCAGGTTCTGGCCAGCTCGGCCTCGCCTTTTGCTTCAAGCTCGATGGCGTTTTGGGCAGCTTCCGCAATGGCCTTGGCGCCATGTGCCTCGAGCAACTGCCGCGCATAGTTGTGGATTTCGATTTCTCGCATGGCGTCATACTCCTCTCGTCCTGAGCGCAACCGCAAATACCGGTCGGGCCGCGAACCGCAGACGTTGACACCTGGTCAAGCGCCCACAGTGTGCATCTTGCTGCGGCGCGATTGCAAGAGCGCTTTCCGGGCGCCCGGACCGCAGCATGGTCGTCGGCTCGCGGATCAGCAGCGGCAACACATCGCAGGTCGGACAGATGCTTTTTTGTCCGCGCCGCACCATGTCTTCGGAAGAAGGAGGTGAGGATCATGCGCATTCAACACTGGCAGGATGCTGCCAGCCTGTTGGTAGGCGCCTGGCTGGTCGCATCGCCGTTTGCACTGGGCTTTTCCGGGGCAGCTCTCTGGATCTCCATCGCGCTCGGATTGGGCGTCGTGCTGTTCGCCCTGGAGGCATTCATCATTCCGTCCTATCTGGAGGAATGGGGCGAGATGCTGATGGGGTTGGCTCTGGTGGTGGCACCCTGGACGTTCAACTACCAGCAGGGATCGGTCACGACGAGCAGCGTGCTCGCCGGCGTCGTGGTGATCGTGCTTGCTTGCTGGGAGCTGACGATGGATCGTGATTTCGCCACCTGGTGGCACGATCGCTGGCATCACCGAGCGGGCTGAGAGGCAGCTGATTGAGACGTTGGCCTGACCGCCAACCCAAGGCGGCCGGAGAGGTTGGAACTGCGCAGCGCCGGATCCCCTCCGTGCCGCATCGGCGTAACGCGGATGCAGGTTCGACGAAGACATCATGCCCGAGTGGAGAGTACGGGACGAACCAGAAGCGTCGTCCCGCACGCGCTGGAAGGCGGCCACGGCTGCTGCTGCAGGGTGAGAGCGTTTTCGAGCGAAGTGGATGCCGGTTCGCGTAAAGAAAACGCGTCAAAACAAGATTCTGGAGCCCCGTTCCGATCCCATCGGAACGGGGCTCCAGTCGCCCGTCAGCAAGGTGACTCCGTCACGATGCGGCTTTCGCCTCGATCTGCTCCCAGATTCTGGTCTTGCGTGTCTCGGGCATGATGAAAACCGCGATCACGAAGCACACCGCGGGAACGACAATCGGGTAGATCAGCGCGTAGCCGATGCTGCCGGTGGCCGCGAAGGCGGCTGATGTGATGAACGGCACCAATCCGCCGCCCCAACCATTGCCGATATGATACGGCACCGAGACCGAGGTGTACCTGATCCTGGCCGGGAAAAACTCCGCCAGAAACGCGCCGACCGGCCCGTACACCATCCCGACGTAGCAGACGAGGATGAAGATGATGAAGACGGCGACCGGATAGTTGATGTGTCCCGGCTGCGTGACCGTGCCGAGCCACAGATACAGCGGATAGTAGGTGATCGCGGCAAGCAGCATGCCTCCGAGGATCACGGATTTGCGGCCGATCTGATCCGACAGCCAACCGAAGAAGATCAGGCTCGGCGTTGCGATCAACAGTGCGGTTCCCACGATGTAGGCCGAGGTAACCGCATCGACCTTGGAGACCTGCTGCAGGAAGTACAGTGCCCAGAATTGACCACTGTACCAGACCACGCCCTGTCCAATCAGGACGACGATCGCGATCAAGATGTACTTGATGTTGGAGCTGAGGAAAGCTTCCCGCCAGGGATTCCTGGTCATCTGTCCGCGTGCCTTGATCTCCTGGAAAATCGGCGTCTCCTGGAGCTGGAGGCGGATGTAGATGGCGATGGCCACCAGCAGGAACGAAACCAGGAACGGTACGCGCCACGCCCATTCGTCAAAGGCCTGATTGCCGGCCCAGGTTCGGGTCAGAACGATCACGGCCAGCGACACCACGATTCCGAGCGTTGGCGAGGTTTGTAGCCAGCCCGTGTAGTAGCCGCGGTGGTCATCCGGAACATGCTCGGCGACGTAGGTGATGGCGCCGCCATATTCGCCGCCCAGGCAGAGACCCTGGATCATCCGCAAGCCGAACAGAACGAATGCGGCCGTCAGGCCGATCGATTCATAGGTTGGGATGAGTCCGATCGCGCCCGTTCCCAGGCCCATTCCGCTCAAGGTAACAAGGAATGTATATTTGCGGCCGACCCGATCGCCCATCCATCCGAACAGGAAGGCCCCCAGCGGGCGGATCAGGAATCCCGCAGTGAACAGCGCGATCGTGCTCAGCAGGGCTGCGACGGGGTGGGATTGTTCAAAGAACTTGACCGACAGAACCGCGGCCAGGCTGCCAAAAATATAAAAGTCGTACCATTCAATGATGTTTCCCACTGACGCAGCCACAATCACGCGACGAAAATCGCTCGGTACTTGAATTGCCATGTGCTGCTCCTCTCAAATGCAAACGCTACGCCTCGCGTTTTTTCAGCGATCTGTCCGCTCGCGGAGTGCGCGTGGTGCACGGCGTTACAGGCGAGATTTTGCGAGTTCGTCCGCAACGCCTGATCTCAGGGGAGTTGTGGCCACCTGAGAGGAGCTCCAGCGGCCTTCAAGTGCCGCGAGCCGTCACTGCCTCATCCCTGTCTCTTTGGGAGTGGAGGCATCAGGACAGTCTAATCCCAACGGGATCGGTATCTTATGAGACTTTCGGCTCGATCGATTTGACGCAGGCGGCAGCTGTGGCCCGGCGCGAGGTCGGCGAGGCGCAGGACGATCCAGCTACCCGGGCGTTGCCGGGGCGGTATTCTGCATCCGTTCCGCTAGTCGGGTGACGGGGCCATCCGCTAGCCTGTCGCCCGGCAGGGATCGCAAGCGGAATGGCGGAGCAGGGCACGACGCCGGGCGGCAAACGCGGCTACGCGGGGACGTGGCCGCCGCGCGCGGCCGCGCCGGTCGGCGGCTATCTCCCGGCGCGCGTCGGCATCTGGAAGCCTTTCGTCGAGACATTGCGGCAATGGGCGCGCGCTGAAGCGGGGGCGGGCCGGTTGTTGCCCTGGGTGCCGGTGGCGTTCGGCACCGGTATCGCCTTCTATTTTGCGGCCGAGCACGAGCCGGTGCTGTCGGTCGCGGCCACCGTCGCAATCCTGCTCTGCCTGCTGGCGCTGCTGCTGCGGCGGCGCAGCGTATTTCCCGTCATCGCGATGCTGGCCGCGGTGGCCGCGGGCTTTGCGACGGCGACCTGGAAGACGGCGCGCGTTGCTCACACGGTGCTGGCGCGGCCGATGTTTTCGGTGGCGCTGACCGGCTTCGTCGAGACGCGCGACATCCGCGAGAAGACCGATCGTTTCGTGCTGCGCGTGGTTTCGATGGAGAGCCCGCGCGACATGACGAAGCTCGATCGTGTCCGGCTCTCGGTGAAGAAGGGCACCGCGCCCGATGTCGGCAGCTTCGTTGAGTTGAAGGCGCGGCTGTTGCCGCCGCTCGGGCCGCAGCGCCCGGGCTCCTATGATTTCGGACGTGACCTGTATTTCCAGGGCATCGGCGCCTCCGGCTTCGTGATGGGCGCGGTCAAGACCAGGGAGCCGCCTGCGACCGGCGGCTTTGCGCTGCGCTACGCCGCCTTCATGCAAGGCCTGCGCGACGCCATCGACGTGCGTATCCGCACCACGCTCGACGGCGACCAGCGCGCGATCGCAACCGCGCTGCTCACCGGCCGGCGCGACGCGATCTCGACGCCGGTCAATGATGCGATGTTCATCTCGGGGCTCGGCCATGTGCTGTCGATCTCCGGCTACCATATGGCCGTGGTCGCCGGCGTCGTGTTCTTCGCGGTGCGCGCGCTGCTCGCGCTGTTTCCGGCGCTGACGGCGGGGCATCCGATCAAGAAATGGGCCGCGGCGGCCGCGCTGCTCGCCGCGGCCTTCTATCTGTTGCTGTCGGGCGCGGAGGTCGCGACGCAACGGTCGTTCTTCATGACTGCCGTGGTGCTGCTCGCCGTGATCGTCGACCGCCGCGCGATCACCTTCCGCACGCTGGCGGTGGCGGCACTGATCGTGCTCGCGATCGCGCCGGAAGCGCTGGTGCATCCGAGTTTTCAGATGTCGTTCGCCGCGACGCTCGGGCTGGTGGCGCTGGTGCAGATCGGGCTGCCGAACCTATTCGCGTCGCCCGACCATTCGGCGACCGCGCGGGTTGCGCTGTGGGGCGGGCGTGAGCTCTCGATGCTGATGCTGGCCTCGCTGGTGGCAGGGCTTGCGACGACGCCCTACGCCGCGTTCCATTTCCATCGCGTGACGCCCTACGGGCTGCTCGCGAACCTCGCGGCGATGCCTATTGTGTCGGCGGTCGTGATGCCGGCCGGCCTGCTGGGGCTCCTCGCCATGCCGTTCGGCTTCGACGGCGTGTTCTGGGCGATCATGGGACTCGGCATCGACTGGATGATCCTGGTGACGCAATGGGTCGCCGCACTCCCGGGCGCGGTCGGCCGCATGGCGGCGTTCGGGATCGGGCCGCTGATCGCAGCGAGTGCCGGCATCATCCTGCTCGGGCTGCTGCGCACGCCGCTGCGCTGGTCGGGTGCGGTGCTGCTGGTGATGGCGTCGGTCTGGGCGCTCAGGGTGCCGCAGCCGGACGTGCTGGTCTCCGGTGACGGCCGCAACGTCGCGGTGCGCGGCGGTGACGGGCGGCTGCATTTGATGCACAGCGCCAAGGATGCGTTCCTGGTCAAGGAGTGGTTGGCGGCGGACGCCGACGCGCGGACCGCCACCGATGCGTCGCTCGGCGAGGGCGTCTCCTGCGATGCCGGCGGCTGCGTGGCCCAGGGACCTGGCGGCGCCTTCGTCGCGCTCGCGACCCGGCCGGAGGCGCTGGCGGACGACTGCGAGCGCGCAGGCCTGATCGTGACCGCGCGGCCGGCGCCGCAGGGCTGCGCGGCCTCGGTGATCGATGCCGAGCGGCTGCGCCGCCACGGCGCGCTGGTGCTACGGCGGATCAGGGACGGTTACGCCGTCGATGCGGTGAAGCCCGGCGGGATCGACCGGCCGTGGTCGCCGGCGGTTCCGGGCGACGGCGAGAGCGAGACGACGCTGCGCGCGCCGGCCGCCGCGCCGCGGCCCGCCGTGGACGCGACGCCGGCCGAGACCGATCTGCAGGGCGATGATTAGCGGTGGTCCGGTGAGGGGCCGCTCGGCAGCTCGAACAGGCCGAGATGGTATTCGTCGGAATCGGGGCCGGCGTCGGGCTTCTTGACGAGGGTAAAGGAAGCCTCGGGAAATTGCTCCCAGACTTTCAGGTCGTCGGCCGTCACCGTCAGCCAACCGAACCGGAACATGTAGCGGCCCGGTTCCGTGACGCGTCCAGCCTTTTGCCATGTGACCTTATCGACCACCGCACACGTCCTCCGTGCCCGATGATGCGCCAAGGCGCCGGCCGACGCAAACCTCCTCCTGCGCCCCGGAAGCGGAAGTCCGGGGTCGCCCGAAATTGCTTAGGTCATCCGCCGCCGAACAGCTCATTCCGCGGCGACGATGCGCTCAACCCAAAAACAGCGTTGCGAATGCGGAGGGCCGCCGCTCGACGACCTTCGGCTTGTGCTCGACCGGCGGATGCAGCGCCGGCAATTGTAGCACGCTGACGCGCTGTCCCTCGACCAGCTGGGTCACCAGGACATGGCTGCCGTCGGGGAATTCGACCGCGTCATGATGCCGATCGGGCACGTCGGGCTCGACTTCGTTGAATACGCCGACGCGATAGTTCAGCGTCTTGGTCCAGATCCAGCGGCTGTCGTAGCGAACGTTCTCGGCGAAAGCGAGCTCGGTGCCCGGCAGCATGCAGACCGCGACAGTGGGATCGTTCTCCGAAGCAAAGCCGCGGGTCGACGTGCCGCGGAACGTCGTCGTGATCAGCGTCTCTCCGACAATGGCGGGGCGCGATGCCACGGCGTGCAGACTATAGTCACACATCGGATGGCTCCTCATTTCGAGGTAGCGACCCGTGCCTCTCCTTGAGGCATTAGGGCCTCTACCAGAGTGGACGATAGCGAACGAGCTTCTGCTCGTTTCTGGGCGATTGTACGACTGGTCCGAGACCGCCTCCGATCACAAACACGCGACGCTGCGCGAGAGGTATCGGAGCGCATCGGGCAGGCCGTACGCTACACTATCATGCAAGGAACGATCCGACGTGTTGCTCGTTCCCGGCCGCCGCAAGTATTTGCAATTCAGTATTTGCGATAAAGCCCGATCAGCTTGCCTTGGATGCGGACCCGGTTCGGCGGCAGGATGCGCACTTCATAGGCGGTGTTGGCCGGCTCGAGCGCGATCGATGCGCCGCGGCGGCGGAAGCGCTTCAGGGTGGCTTCCTCCTCGTCGATCAGCGCCACCACGATGTCGCCGGTATTGGCGACGTCGTTGCGCTGGATCAGCGCCATGTCGCCGTCGAGGATGCCGGCATCGACCATCGAGTCGCCGCGCACTTCGAGCGCATAGTGCTCGCCGGCGCCGAGCATGTCGGGCGGCACGCTGATGGTGTGGCTGCGGGTCTGCAGCGCCTCGATCGGCGTACCGGCGGCGATCCGGCCCATCACGGGGACCGCGACCGGACGGTTGCCGTCGTCCTCGGCGATCGGCGGCGTGCTGGCGCGCCGGCCGAGGGTGCCTTCGATGACGCTGGGCGTGAAGCCGCGGCGGCCGTTGCCCCCGCCGGCCGAGAGTTCGGGCAGCTTGATGACCTCGATGGCGCGGGCGCGGTTCGGCAGGCGGCGGATGAAGCCGCGCTCCTCCAGCGCAGTGATCAGGCGGTGGATACCGGACTTCGAGCGCAGGTCGAGCGCATCCTTCATCTCGTCGAAGGAGGGCGGTACGCCGGCCTCTTTCAGACGTTCATTGATGAAACGCAGAAGTTCGTACTGTTTGCGCGTGAGCATCTCGAGTATTCCCCCGGTTGATAGCGTCGTTCGATTCCGAGACTCTTCTGGTGGGGCCTGCAGGCGGGGCCTGACCTCAGGAGCATGTGCTCAATGCACCTGCTTCCACCCGGCTTCCCGATTGTAGACACCAGTACTCGAAACAAATCATGAACGGACACTATATGTTCGATATGTGTTCCGCAACCACTTAATTTCCGGTGAACGGATCAGGCAACGCACAATCGGCGGGGCGCGAAAAACCTTATTCGGGCAGTGTCAGGATCTCGCATTCGCTGCCTTTGACGGCCGCAGCCGCGAACGGCGGACGCACGAGAAGTGCCCGTGCCGCAGCGAGATTCCCGAGCAGCGACGAGTCCTGCTGCGTCACCGGCGTTGCGATCAGCGTGCCGTCCTCGCGCGCTTCGAGCCGTGCACGCAGATAGTCCTCGCGCTGGTCGTTGGCGGCGAGGTCGCGGCCGAGCAGGGCGCTCGTGCGGCGATGATGAATCACTTTCCGGCCGCTGAGCGCCCGAATCAACGGCACCAAGAACAGGAAGGCGCAGACATAGGACGACACCGGATTGCCGGGCAGGCCGATCACCCGCATCGCGCCGAGCCGGCCGTGCATCATCGGCTTGCCGGGCCGCATCGCAATCCGCCAGAACGTCATGTCGACGCCCTCGGCTTCCAGCGACCGCTTGACGAGATCGTGGTCGCCGACCGAGGCGCCGCCTGTCGTGATGAGGACATCGGCGCCGGCCTCGCGCGCCCGGCGGATGCCGGCCGTGGTCGCCTCCACCGTGTCGGCGGCAACGCCGAGGTCGATGGTCTCGGCGCCCTCGGCGCGCGCCAGCGCCCGCAGCGCGTAGCCGTTGGAATAGACGATCTGGCCGGGGCCGGGCTGCGAGCCCGGCATTACCAGCTCGTCGCCGGTCGCCAGCACCGCGACCTTCGGGCGGCGGCGCACCGCAAGTTCCGGATAGTTCATGGCGGCCGCCAGCGACAGCGCGCGGTCGGACAGGCGGCTGCCGCCGCTGAGCAGCACCTCGCCCGCACGGAAGTCGACCCCGGCCGGGCGGATGTGCCGTCCGACGCTGGCGGCCTCCGTGATCGTGATGTGGTCGCCGCCGTCGACGGCGGTGTCTTCCTGGATGATCACCGCGTCGGCGCCATTGGGGATCACGCCGCCGGTGAAGATCCGCACCGCCTCGCCGGCGCCGACCGTCCGCTCGAACGGCCGGCCGGCGGCCACTTCGCCGATCACCTTGAGCCGGGCCTTTAGGTCAGCCGCATCGGCGGCGCGCACCGCATAGCCGTCCATCGCCGACATCGGCTGCGGCGGCTGGGTACGCAGCGCGGCGAGGTCGTGCGCCAGGGTGCGGTGGTAGGCGGCATCGAGCGCGACCATCTCCTCCGGCAGCGGTTCGGCGCCGGCGAGGACGGCGGACAGGGCATCGGCAACCGGCATCAGGGCCACGCTCAGAGCTCCTCAATTCCTAATGTTCAAATACCAAGTGCGGTCAAAGCCCTTGCCACGTCATCCGTCGATGTCACGTGGATAGCATGAAGGCCGCGCGCCCGCGCACCTTCGATATTGGCGGCCAGGTCGTCGAAAAACAGGATCCGCGACGCCGGCACGCCGATGGCTTTTACCACATGATCGTAGGCCTCGGCGTCGGGTTTGCGGAAGCCGATGCTCGAGGACAGGATCACGTTGCGGAAATGGCTGAGCAGCTCGGAATGGGTGACCGAGAAATGCGCGACATGGGCCGGATTGGTGTTGGAGAAGGCGTAGAGCGGCATCCGCTCGGCGGCCGCCGCGAGCAGCGGGGCGATGCCCGGCATCTCGCCGGTGAAGATCGCATTCCAGCCTTCGAGGAACTGGGCGTCCGTGATGTCGATGCCGAGCGTCCGGCGCAGGCTTTCGAAGAACGCCGCGTCGTCGATCCGGCCGATCTCGTGATGCTTGAAACTGTCGTCGACGACAAAGCGGGTGGCGAGCTCGGCGGGCGCACAGCCGGCGTGCTGCGCCCAGTGCGCCATCACCTTGTCAAAGTCGATGTCGAGCACGACGCGGCCGAGATCGAATAGCAGCACGTCGACGGAGTCGGGAGAGAGTTGCGAGGTCATTGCATGAAACCGTGTACGAGAATTGCGGGCAGGCGGCAATGTCCTCGATTTCAGTGACGGGTGTACGTGGCGTTGCATTCATCGCGAGACTGTTCCCGCGCACACCACCGTCGTCCCGGCGAAGGCCGGGACCCATAACCACAGGGTTGGGTTGTTGAGAGGAGGCTGTGGCCCCAGCGTCGCGCAACAATTCCCATTCGTGGTAATGGGTCCCTGTGTCTTGGAAGTCTGTCAGGATGAGGGCTGTCTCTTATACACATCTGACGCTGCCGACGACCATGG
>NZ_JAQOSR010000008.1:0-98371 GCF_046718885.1 Bradyrhizobium sp. UFLA01-814
GCAGCTGGAAGGCAGCCAGCGCCTCCTCGTCGGTCGCCGAGAGATACTTCACGCGGCCGGTCTCGTGCAGCCAGGCGTGCTCCGGGCCGATGCCGGGATAGTCGAGGCCGGCCGAGATCGAATGCGCTTCCTCGATCTGGCCGTCGGCGTCCATCAAGAGATAGGTGCGGTTGCCATGCAGCACGCCAGGACGCCCGCCGGCGAGCGAGGCGGCATGCAGCTGCGTCAGCCCGTGACCGGCGGCCTCGACGCCGAAGATCTCGATCAAGGGATCGTCGAGGAACGGATGGAACAGGCCCATCGCATTGGAGCCGCCGCCGATGCAGGCGATCAGCGAATCCGGCAGGCGGCCCTCGGCCTCCTGCATCTGCTTGCGGGTCTCGTGGCCGATGATCGACTGAAAGTCGCGCACCATCATCGGATAGGGGTGCGGTCCCGCCACCGTGCCGATGCAATAGAAGGTGTCGTGCACGTTGGTGACCCAATCGCGCAGCGCGTCGTTCATCGCATCCTTCAGCGTGCGCGCGCCCGACTGCACCGGGACGACCTTGGCGCCCAGCATCTCCATGCGGATCACGTTCGGCTGCTGCCGCTCGACGTCGACCGCGCCCATATAGACCACGCATTCGAGCCCGAACCGCGCGCACAGCGTTGCCGTCGCCACGCCATGCTGGCCGGCGCCGGTCTCGGCGATGATGCGCTTCTTGCCCATGCGGCGCGCGACCATGATCTGGCCGAGCACATTGTTGACCTTGTGCGAGCCGGTGTGGTTGAGCTCCTCGCGCTTCAGATAGATCTTGGCGCCGCCGAGATGCTCGGTGAGCCGCTCGGCGAAATAGAGCGGCGAGGGCCGGCCGACATAGTCCTTCAGATAGACGTTCATCTCGGCCTGGAACGCCGGATCGGCCTTGGCGTCGGCATAGGCTTTTTCGAGATCGAGGATCAGCGGCATCAGCGTTTCCGCGACGAAGCGTCCGCCGAAAATGCCGAAATGCCCGCGCTCGTCGGGGCCGCTGCGGAAGGAATTGGGCAGGTTTGGATTCATCGAACCATCAGTTCTTGGGTTGCGCGCGCGGCGCGGATGAAGGCGCGGATCAATTCGGGATCCTTGACGCCGGGCGTGCCCTCGACGCCCGACGAGACATCGACGCCGCCGGCGCGCGTGACGCGGACAGCTTCAGCGACGTTGTCGGCATTGAGCCCGCCGGAGACCATGTAGGGCAGCGCGAGATCGAGATTTTCCAGCACGTGCCAATCGAACGGCGCGCCGAGGCCACCCGGCCGCGTGGCATCCTTCGGCGCGCGGGCATCGAACAGGATACGATCGGCGACGCCGGCATAACCCGGCAGCGGGGCGAGATCGGCTGCGGTCTCGACCGGCAGCGCCTTCATCAGCGGCAGGCCGAACTTCGCCTTGATGTCGCGCAGCCGCGCCGTGGTCTCCTTGCCGTGCAATTGCAGGATATCCGGCCGCAGCGTCTCGACGATGTTCTCAAGCGTCGCATCGTCGGCATCGACGGTCAGCGCGACCTTGACGGCGCGGCCCTTGGCGCGGCTGCCGAGCTCGCGCGCGGTCTCAAGGCTGATGTGACGCGGCGACGGCGGAAAGAACACGAACCCCACCATGTCGGCGCCGCCCTCAAGCGCGACGTCGAGCGTCTCGCGCGTGGACAGGCCGCAGATTTTGACAAGCAGGGGCATGGTCTCGAAGCGGGTCTCAAAACGGGTTTTCGGGCGGCCGGAACCGGGGTGGATCCCGGTCCGACGGGGCGGGTTCTACAACGTCGCGCCCTGCTTGTCTCGCCCGGCGGCCCCGTAAAAACCTGATAGGGCTGGGGCCGGACGGCGCTGCGCGTCGTCCCGGGAGGCGGCGGCCCTGAGGTCGGCGAGCTCGGCGCGGACATGGCGGGCGTCAGCCTCGTGCTGCCGGGCCGCGCGGCGCCAGCGCCCTTGCTTGAACCAGGTTCCGATGCCGCCCGCGATCACGCCCAGGATCGCGGAGGCGATAATGACGACGAACAGCGGCAGTGTGACCGCAACCGTGGGGGTCACCGAATTGAAGGGATCGAACGACACCGTCACCCAGTGACGGTTGGCGACTGCAAAAATGATGAAGATCAGTCCGAGCGGAATGACGACCACTGCCGTGAAAAACTTTCGCATGACCATCTCTCGCAGCGATGGAGCAAATGCGGGCGCATCGCCCGCAACACGGCAACGCCTGACGTCGCGCCTTAGGCGTCGACCTTAAGCATCAGCCTTGGGCGCATCGACCTTGGCGGCGCCCGCCTCGGTTACGTCGCGGTTGAGGCGCTCGCGCATTTCCTTGCCGGTCTTGAAGAACGGCACGCTCTTCTGGTCGACCGGCACATGCTCGCCGGTGCGTGGATTGCGGCCGGCGCGCGCCGGACGGTGCTTCACCGAGAATGCGCCAAAACCGCGCAGCTCGACACGGTCGCCACGAGCCAGCGCCGCGACGATTTCATCGAGAATCGCATTCACAATGTTCTCGACATCCCGCTGGTAGAGGTGCGGGTTGTGCTCGGCGATACGCTGAACAAGTTCGGATTTGATCATCGAAAGTGGGATCCGGGCTCTTGCGGAAACCCATTTCCGTGAAAATGCCGTGCACTGTCAAGACGCTAAATCGATTTAGAGCGTCGTGAAATCACGTGACAAATAGCCCAATTGGGGCATGCGGCGATTCCCGCAAAGCGGGAATAGCCTGACGAGCACGCCTTTGGCAGCCGATCAGTTGGTTCCAGCCGGGCTCCACAGCGCCAGCATGCCGTCAAGCCCGAACCGGTCGACTGCCTCGGCCACGCCGCCCTGCTCGATCCGCCGCGCGATCGCGCCAAGACCGAACGCATCGAGCGTCACGGACGCCGCGGTGCGCAGGAAGGTCAGGTCGCCGAACCGCGGATTGAGCTTGTAATTGCGCACCGGCAGGTCGCTTTTGACCTTCTTCTCCGCAACCAGCCAGGCGATCGCGGTCTTCTCGTCTCCCAGCTGATCAACCAGCTTGAGATCGACTGCCTGCCGGCCGGTGAAAACGCGACCGTCGGCGACCTTCTCCAGCAGGGCGTCGTCCATGCCGCGCCGTTGCTTCACCAATCCACGGAACCATGCATAGGAGTCCTTGACGAGACCGTCGATCGCGGCGCGGGCCTCCGGGCTGGTCGGCTCGAAGCCGTTGGGTGCCGCCTTGAGCGGGGAAGATTTGATCTCCTCCATTTTCACGCCGACAGTCTTGAGCAATTCCGAAACGTTCGGATACTGGAACAGCACGCCGATCGAGCCGACCAGCGAGGTCTGCTGGGCGACGATATGATCGGAGGCGATCGCCGTGATGTAGCCGCCCGAGGCGGCCAATCCCTCGACCACGACGACAAGCGGCTTCTTCGCCTTCAGCTGCATCAGCGAGTCGTAAAGCTGCTCGGAGCCCGCCGTGGTGCCGCCGGGCGAATTGATGTGCACGACAACAGCCGCATAGCTCGACTTGCCGAGCCGCTCCAGCGCCTCGACGCGATCCTGGTCGCTGCGGATCAGTCCGTCGATATTGACCCGCGCGATGGTGTTCGATGTCGAAAAGGTGCCGCGCCCGCCGGCGGCGACCACGCCCACGCCGACGATGGCCGCGATCGCAATGACCGCGGCGGCGACGCGCCAGAACGTCAGTTTGCGCCTGATGCGGCGGCGATCGACGATCACGTCTGAATCCAGCGACATCCGATCTCTCCAGAAATGGTCAGCGCGCAATCTGCGCGTTTTGCAGTCGCAGCGTCACTATCAGCTTAGCCAAATACATCAATTGCGACGCAATATGAAGAAAACAAGGCCCGGTCTTTGGAGGTACCTGTAGCCCGGATGCACGTGCGCTTCGTCCCGGCTGCGCCCTAACCTCCCCTTGAAAAGGGGAGGTCGCTTTGCTCGCGAGAGCAAAGCGGGTGGGGATCTGCTCTCTCCATGAGCAGCATCGCCTGCGGCTGACCCCCATCCCGACCTTCCCCCTTTCAGGGGGAAGGAGAAGATAAATCCGTAGCCCGGATGGAGCGAA
Source organism: Bradyrhizobium sp. UFLA01-814 (assembly GCF_046718885.1). NCBI lineage: Bacteria > Pseudomonadati > Pseudomonadota > Alphaproteobacteria > Hyphomicrobiales > Nitrobacteraceae > Bradyrhizobium > Bradyrhizobium sp. UFLA01-814. Next base: position 4,058 of record NZ_JAQOSR010000008.1, read on the forward strand.
GCGTAATGCGGGAGGCTTCAGCAGCACGGATAGAAAGTCCCGGATTTCGCTTCGCTCCATCCGGGCTACGGATACCTCCAAACAAAAAGGGCCCCGGCTTGCGCCGGGGCCCCGATTGTTCGCTCAAATCGTGCGAACGCTTACTTGTCGGTGCCGCGGTTCTTCAGCGCGGTGCCGAGGATGTCGCCAAGCGTCGCACCCGAGTCGGAGGAGCCGTACTGCGCGATGGCTTCCTTCTCTTCGGCGACTTCGAGCGCCTTGATCGAGACCTGCACCTTGCGGGCCTTCTTGTCGAACTGGATGACGCGGGCATCGACCTTCTCGCCGACGGCGAAGCGCTCGGCGCGCTGGTCGTTGCGGTCGCGGGCCAGCTCGGACCGCTTGATGAAGGTGGTGAACTCGGTGCCCGAAATCCGGACCTCGATGCCGCTCTCCTTCACTTCGAGCACTTCGCAAGTCACGACCGCGCCCTTCTTGACGTCGCCCGGCTCGGCGAAGGGGTCGCCTTCGAGCTGCTTGACGCCGAGCGAGATCCGCTCCTTCTCGACATCGACATCGAGCACCACGGCCTTGACCATGTCGCCCTTCTTGAAGTTGTCGATGACCTGCTCGCCCGGAAGCTTCCAGTCGAGATCGGAGAGGTGGACCATGCCGTCGACATCGCCCTCGAGACCCAGGAACAGACCGAACTCGGTCTTGTTCTTGACCTCGCCCTCGACCACCGAACCGACCGGGAACTTCTCGACGAAGACTTCCCAGGGATTGCGCATGGTCTGCTTGAGGCCGAGCGAGATGCGGCGCTTGACCGAATCCACTTCCAGCACCTGCACTTCGACTTCCTGCGAGGTCGAAACGATCTTGCCGGGGTGCATGTTCTTCTTGGTCCACGACATCTCGGAGACGTGGATCAGGCCTTCGATGCCCGGCTCGAGCTCGACGAACGCGCCGTAGTCGGTGATGTTGGTGACGCGGCCGGTGAAGCGGGCACCCAGCGGGTACTTGGCTTCGATGCCCTGCCACGGATCATCCAACAGCTGCTTCATGCCGAGCGAGATGCGGTGCGTCTCGTGGTTGATCTTGATGATCTTGACCTTCACCGTCTGGCCGATGGTCAGCACCTCGGTCGGGTGGTTGACGCGGCGCCAGGCGATATCGGTCACGTGCAGCAGGCCGTCGATGCCGCCGAGATCAACGAACGCACCGTAATCGGTGATGTTCTTGACCACGCCGTCGATCACCTGACCCTCTTCGAGGTTCTGCACCAGCTCCTGGCGCTGCTCGGCGCGGGTCTCTTCGAGAACCGTGCGGCGCGACACCACGATGTTGCCGCGGCGGCGGTCCATCTTGAGGATCTGGAACGGCTGCGAGTTGTTCATCAGCGGCGCAACGTCGCGGATCGGACGAATGTCGACCTGCGAGCGCGGCAGGAAGGCCACCGCACCGTCGAGGTCGACCGTGAAGCCGCCCTTGACCTGGTTGAAGATGACGCCGTTGACCTTTTCGTTGTTCTGGAACGCCTTCTCGAGCTTGCCCCAGCTTTCCTCGCGGCGCGCCTTGTCGCGCGACAGCACGGCTTCGCCGAGCGCATTCTCGATACGGTCGAGGAACACCTCGACTTCGTCACCGACCTTCAGATCGCTTTCACGGCCGGGGCCGGCGAATTCGCGCAGCGCAACGCGACCTTCGGTCTTCAGGCCGACGTCGATGACGGCCATGTCCTTCTCAATTGCAACCACCTTGCCCTTGATGACCGAGCTTTCCTGCAAATTGCCGCCGGCAAAGGACTCATCAAGCATCGCCGCGAAGTCGTCGCGGGTGGGAGTATAGGAAGACGCAGAATTCGAAACCATTTGTTCTCCAGATGCGGGATCTCGCCGGCCGTTCGGGTTGATGGGCGCACCGCGCGTGAAGTGTCAGGGTTCCGCAAACCCTGACGACCGCTCATTGCAGGAAGTGCAACAGCGGGCCGGCAGCAAGACTGCACGTTCGGTACGTTTGATAGATCCGGAGCCTGAAACGAAAATATCGACTGCAAGACCTGGGAGCGGGCGTTCCTCCAGATGCGGCGTTGGTTTCGTTTGAGGAATAGCTCAAACCCATCGCCGGCCCGCTCGGACACGGCCTCGACATGGTCGACGGTGCTCCGAACGGCGCTGATATAGCCCCGCAGGCTGCTTTCGGCAAGCAGGAAATGCCCAATTTTGCTGGGTTTTCGGGCCAAAACCGCCCGCCATGCCTGCTGTTCTAGCGCCTGGCGCGCGCTGCCTCGACGATGGCGATGGCGGCGCGGACGCCGGCCTCGATGTCGAGATTGGAATTGTCCAGCGTGTGGGCGTCCGGAGCCGGCCGCAAGGGTGCAATCGCCCGGTTCTTGTCCCGCTCGTCGCGCTTGAGGATGTCGGCGAGCACCGCCTCTTCGTCGGCGTCCTCGCCGCGGGCGCGCGCCTCCAGCGTGCGCCGCCGCGCCCGCACGCGGGGGTCGGCGACCACGAAGATCTTCACGTCGGCATCGGGGCAGATCACAGTGCCGATGTCGCGTCCATCCAGCACCGCACCGGGCGGATCGGCGGCGAACTGGCGCTGAAAGTTCACCAGCACCTCGCGAACCTGCGGAATGGCCGACACCACCGAGGCGGCATCGCCGACCTTCTGGGTCTTCAGGATCGGATTGCCGAACTTTTCGGGGTCGAGCTCGAGCGCCGCGGCCACCGCCAGCACCTCGTTGTTGAGCTCGGCACCGGCTTGCATCATCGCATAGGCCACCGCGCGGTAGATCACGCCGGTGTCGAGATGGCGGTAGCCGTAGTGGTGGGCGAGCCGCTTGCCGAGCGTGCCCTTGCCTGAGGCGGCGGGTCCGTCGATGGCGATGATCATGCGAAATCAGCTCCGAGCGCGCGCATCATCGGGATGAAATCCGGAAAACTGGTGGCGATGAAGCCGGTGTCGTCGATCTTCACCGGCCGATCGGAGGCGCAGCCCATCACCAGCGCCGACATCGCGATGCGGTGATCCATATGGGTGGCAACAAGACCGCCGCCGGGAACATGGCCGCGGCCCTCGACGATCAGATCGTCGCCGGACACCTCCACCTTGACGCCGTTGACCCGCAGCATGTCGGCGGTGGCTTCAAGGCGGTCGGATTCCTTGACGCGCAGCTCCTGCAGGCCGCGCATGATCGTGGTGCCCTCGGCGAACGCGGCCGCGACCGCCAGCACCAGATATTCATCGATCATCGACGGCGCGCGCTCCGGCGGCACCTCGACGCCCTTCAGCTGCGAGGCGCGCACGCGCAATTGCGCCATCGGCTCGCCGGCATCGCCGCGCACGTTGCTCTCCTCGATCGAGGCGCCCATCTCGCGCAGCGTGGTGAACAGGCCGGTGCGCAGCGGATTGGTCATCACGTCGGAGAACACGACATCGGAACCTTCGACGATCAGTGCGGCCACGATCGGGAACGACGCGGAGGACGGATCGGCGGGCACCACGACGTTGGCGCCGTGCAGCTCGGGCTCGCCGTTCAGCGAGATTCGCCTGCCGTGGCTGCCTTCCTTCTCGGAGGAGATCTCGGCGCCGAAATGCTTCAGCATCAGCTCGGTGTGGTCGCGGCTCGCCTCCTGCTCGATCACTGTGGTGATGCCGGGCGCGGAGAGCCCCGCCAGCAGCACCGCGGACTTGATCTGGGCCGAGGCGACCGGCGTCTTGTAGACGATCGGCACCGGATAGCGGGCGCCGTGCAGGGTGAGCGGCAGCCGGCCGCCCTCCCTTATGTCGCTGGTTCGGGCGCCCATCAGCTCCAGCGGGTCGAGGATGCGGCGCATCGGCCGCGAGCGCAGCGAGGCGTCGCCATCGAAAATGGCGGCGATCGGGCAGCCGGCCACCGCGCCCATCACCAGCCGGCAGCCGGTGCCGGAATTGCCGAAATCGAGCGGCGCGGCAGGCTGGGCGAAGCCGCCGACGCCGACACCTGCGACCGACCAGGTAAACGGCGCTGTCCGCTCCACCCTGGCGCCCAAGGCACGCATGGATTTGGCGGTATTGAGGACGTCCTCGCCCTCCAGGAGGCCGGAAATGCGGGTCTCGCCGACCGAAAGCGCCCCCAGGATCAGGGCACGGTGGGAAATCGATTTGTCGCCGGGAACGCGGACGGTGCCGGCCAGGGGGCCGCACGTGCGCGATTCCAGCGGGGTCGGGGTGTCAGATTGGGCCAAGATTGTGTCCTCTCGCGCCGCGGCAGGTATCACATAGGCAACACCACGTCACGCGCCCGTCACTTGCGCGCAAACCGCTATTGACAGCAGCCTCTCAACTAGCCAAGTGAAGCTCCGTTTTTCAGGAAAATTCTGGGATTACCACGTGGCCAAGTCCGAGCTCGGAACCAAGCGCATTTGCCCGACTACGGGCAAGAAGTTCTACGACCTCAACAAGAATCCGGTGATCTCGCCCTATACCGGCGAAGTCGTGCCGATCGCGCCGGTCGCCCCGCCGCGGGGCCGTGGCGCCACCGTCACTTCGCCTGCGACCGCAGCCGACATGCCGGAGCCGGCCGAGGCCGAAGAGATGGTCTCGCTCGAGGAGGCCGATGCCGAGGAGAACACCGGGAAGGTCAAGGCCCAGGTTCCCGAATCCGAGGACGATATCGAGGTCGATGAGACCATCGACGACGATGACGACGACGATTCGACCTTCATCGCCGACGAGGAAGAGGGCGATGAGGACGTGACCGACATTATTGGTGACGTCGGCGGCGACGAAGAGACTTGAGATCGGCGCCGATCTATGATCAACGGTGCTGCCGCGCGAGTCGTGTAGGCCGCGCGGGCCGGGATCGATCCCCCAGGATCATCCCTACTGGATAAGGGGCCATAGCTCAGCTGGGAGAGCGCTTGCATGGCATGCAAGAGGTCGGCGGTTCGATCCCGCCTGGCTCCACCACGCTTCGCCCTTCGGGCTACGCGTGGCGCAGCCACGAGTTGCCCGAAGGGCGAAGCGTGGTGTCCGGCGTAGCCCAAAGGGCGAAGACGGACGGTCAGCTGCTCTGGCTATCCGTGGATGCGAATGTGGTAGGTCTACATCATCCGCAGCATCAACTTCCCTGATCAGGAATACGTTGACGCCACCGAGGATCTGAAACGACGGATTCCCGAGCACAACGCCGGCAAGTCCACGCACACCTCAAAATTCATGCCTTGGCAGCTCGTCTGGTACTGCGCATTTCCAGACAAATATAAAGCCCTCGCATTCGAGAAATATCTCAAATCCCATAGCGGCCGCGCCTTCGCCAAGAAGCGCCTCTAACCGCCCCCTACTCCCCCAGCACCGCATTCAGCCGGTCGCGCAGCGCGACGATCTCGTCTTTCATCGCCATCAGTTCGCCGACGGTGCAGTCCGAGGCCGCGAGGATCGACTGCGGCACGGCCTTGGCCTTTTCGCGCAGCGCGTGGCCCTGCGGCGTCAGCGCGATCAGCACCACCCGCTCGTCCGCGGTGCTGCGGGTCCGCTTGATCAACTCCGCCGCCTCCAGCCGCTTCAAAAGCGGCGTCAGCGTGCCGGAATCCAGGAACAGGCGCTCGCCGAGGTCCTTCACCGCCACGTCGTCGCGCTCCCACAGCGCCAGCATCACGAGATACTGCGGATAGGTCAGTCCGAGCCGGTCGAGCAGCGGCTTGTAGACGCGGTTGAAGGCGTGCGCGGTCGAATAGACCGCAAAGCAGATCTGGTTGTCGAGCCGCAGCGCCTGATCCGCCGCCGTCGGTTTCCTGGCCATGATTCCCATCGAATCCATCTCGTTTCCGGGTCATTCTGGGCTCTCGGGACCGCGGATTCAATTGCGAACAATTAAATGTGAGGCCGCATATTTTATATTGTGCACAATCTATTTGCGTGCAATACATACGTCGTCGAATTCAAGTCCACACCCACCAAGGGAGACCACGATGTCTGTGAACGTGCTCTACAAGACCAGCGCCAAGGCAACCGGCGGCCGCGACGGCCATGCGGCAACGCTCGACGGCGCGCTCGACGTCAAGCTTACGACCCCGAAGGAGCTCGGTGGCGGCGGCGGTGCCGGCAACAATCCGGAGCAGCTGTTCGCGGCCGGCTATGCCGCTTGCTTCATCGGCGCGATGAAGTTCGTGGCCTCGCAGGGTGGCCCCAAGGTTCCCGCCGACGCCTCGGTGACCTCGACGGTCGGTATCGGCCCGCGCTCGGAAGGCGGCTTCGGCCTCGCCGTCGAGCTCGCGGTGTCGCTACCTGGCCTCGCCCGCGCCGACGCGGAAGCGCTGGTCGAGAAGGCCCACCATGTGTGCCCCTATTCCAACGCGACCCGCGGCAATGTCGACGTCAAGCTGAGCGTCGTCTAATTCCACATCACGCAATGGTCCGCCGCGACACGTGGCGGACCATTGCATTTCAACTACTGCATTTCAGATGCCAGTTCGCTTGGCGAACGCATGCGCCGCCTGCTGCATGGGCCTGCGCCGACGGAAGCATTGCTGCCCCGGCTGAAGACCGTTAGCTCTGGGACCCTCGTTTAATCCCAACTGAGCGAAGGTTGTTTCCATGAATACCCCAGCGGCTACGGGCGCGATGACCGGCCTGCGCGTGATCGATCTGACGCGCGTGCTCGGCGGTCCGTATTGCACCCAGATTCTCGCCGACCACGGCGCCGACGTGATCAAGGTCGAGCCGCCCGCCGGCGACGAGGTGCGCGACTGGGGTCCTCCCTTCCACGAAGAAGACGCGGCCTATTTCGTCGGCATCAACCGCAACAAGCGCTCGATCGGCCTCGACCTCGCTTCCGAGGGCGGACGCGCGGTGCTGATGAAGATGCTCGAAACCGCCGACGTGCTGATCGAGAATTTCAAGCCGGGCACGCTCGACAAATGGGGCATCGGCAACGACGTGCTGCGCGCGAAATTTCCGCGCCTCGTGCATTGCCGGATCTCCGGCTTCGGCGCCGACGGCCCGCGCGGCGGCAATCCGGGCTATGACGCGATCATCCAGGCGATGACCGGCATGATCGCTGCGACCGGCTCGCCGGAGAGCGGTCCGATGCGGATCGGCGTGCCGCTGGTCGACATCACCACCGGACTCTACGCCACGATCGGCATCCTGATGGCGCTGTCGGAGCGGCAGCGCTCGGGGCTCGGCCAGTTCATCGAGACCACGCTGTACGAGACCGGGCTCGCGATCATGCACCCGCACACCGCGAACTATTTCATGCACGGCAAGCCGCCGTCGCTGACCGGCAACGAGCATCCCAACCTCGTTCCGTACGCGATCTTCCCGACCAAGACCGACAACATCTTCATCGGCGTCGGCAATGACGGCACCTTCCGCAAGCTCGCCAAGGAGATCGGCAAGCCCGAGCTCGGCACCGATCCGCGCTTTGCCCGCAACAAGGACCGCATCGCCAACCGCGATGCGCTCCGCGTCGAGCTGGCAGCGGTGTTCAGCCAGCACGAGGCCGAGCCGCTGTGCAACCGGCTGCTCGCCGCCGGCCTGCCGGCCGGCCCGGTGCAGAAGATCGACCAGGCCCTGACCAACCCGCACACCATTCATCGCGGCGACGTCATCGAGAAGGATTGGTACAAGGGCGTCGCCTCGCCGATCCGCCTCGAACGCACCAAGCCGAACCTGCGCCGCACGCCGCCGAAGTTCAGCCAGCACGCCGCCGAAGTGCTCGGCGAGTTCGGCTACTCCAGGGATGAGATCAGCAGCCTGGTCGACAAGGGCGTGGTCTGCGGTCCCCAGCGCAAGCGCTGAAGGCGTCATGAGAGCAGTCGAATAGCGACCACAACGGTGGTCAGCTCCCTCGCCCCGTTCTTACGGGGTCGAGACAAGCGAAGCTTGCTCTTAGAGGGTTGGGGTGAGGGGCCGTCTCCGCGGATACGGTGATAGCTGTGATCGCGGAGAGTCCCCCTCACCCGGAACGCATCTAACGATGCGTCATAGCCGAAGCTCTGCTTCGGCGTTCTTGAGAACGGCCGCCGAAGACGGCCTGCGCCTCTCCCCGCACGCGGGGCGAGGTGATGCGCAGTCCGTTGCGCCGAGAAACTATCAGACCCTGCGGTGCAACGTCGCGTTTGGCGCTGCACCGCACGGAGCCGGCTGCGGTCTTCGCCTTTTTTACCGCTTCCCTTCGCTTCGGCTTCCCCCCTACCATGACTTTCGTTTATACGGTCATTTGAACGTCATCCGGCGCTGATAACGCGCGCAACGAAAGACGACGTTCCAATTGGGAGGGGTTTTGATGTTCTTTCGACGACTAGGCGCTGCTGCGGCAGCCGCTGCCGCGCTTGCATTCGCGTCGCCCGCGTTTGCGGTGACCGAGATCCAGTGGTGGCACGCGATGACCGGCGCCAACAACGACGTCATCGTCAAGCTGGCCAACGACTTCAACGCCTCGCAATCCGACTACAAGGTGATCCCGACCTACAAGGGCGGCTACGCCGACACCATGAATGCCGGCATCGCCGCGTTCCGCGCCGGCAACGCGCCGCATATCATGCAAGTGTTCGAGGTCGGCACCGCGACGATGATGGCCGCCACCGGCGCCGTCAAACCGGTCTACAAGCTGATGGCCGACGCCGGCGAGAAGTTCGATCCGAGCGTCTATCTGCCCGCGATCACCGGCTACTACTCGACCTCCAAGGGCGAGATGCTGTCGTTCCCCTTCAACTCGTCGTCGACGGTGATGTGGATCAATCTCGATGCGCTGAAGAAGGCCAACATCGCAGAGATTCCGAAGACCTGGCCGCAAGTGTTCGACGACGCCAAGAAGCTGAAGGCGGCCGGCTACGCCACCTGCGGCTTCTCCGGCTCGTGGGTCACCTGGGTCAATCTCGAACAGCTCTCGGCGTGGCACAATGTGCCGCTCGCCAGCAAGGCCAACGGCCTCGACGGCTTCGACACCGTGCTCGAGTTCAACGGCCCGCTGCAGGTCAAGCATCTCGAGAACCTCGTCGAGCTGCAGAAGGACAAGACCTACGACTATGCCGGCCGCACCAATACCGGCGAAGGCCGCTTCACCTCGGGCGAATGCCCGATCTACCTGACCTCGTCGGCCTTCTTCGGCAACGTCAAGGCGCAGGCCAAGTTCAACTTCACCGCGGCGCCGATGCCGTATTATCCCGACGCCAAGGGCGCGCCGCAGAACTCGATCATCGGCGGCGCCTCGCTCTGGGTGATGGGCGGCAAGTCGGCCGAGGAATACAAGGGCGTGGCCAAGTTCCTGACCTTCCTCTCGGACACCGACCGCCAAATCTGGATCCACAAGGCCTCGGGCTATCTGCCGATCACCAAGGCCGCCTATGCCAAGGCAAAGGAGGAGGGCTTCTACAAGGACCAGCCCTATCTCGAGACCCCGCTGCTCGAGCTCACCAACAAGGAGCCGACCGCGAATTCACGCGGTCTGCGCCTCGGCAACATGGTGCAGCTGCGCGACATGTGGTCGGAGGAGATCGAGCAGGCGCTGGCCGGCAAGAAGACCGCCAAGCAGGCGCTGGACGCCGCCGTCGAGCGCGGCAACCAGATGCTGCGGCAGTTTGAAAAGACCGCCGTCCGCTGACATGATGCCTTCGGGCATGATCCGGAAAAGCGCGAAGCGGCTTTCCGAAAAGATCATGCCCAGACGACAAGCTAAAGCGCGATGACGACCCGACCTCATCTCGTCGCGCTTTAGGGCCATCAACCGGCAGGCCGCACCCGCGGCCTGCCCTTCTTCCGAGCCCATGCAAAAGCAAGCGATTTTCCAGTCAAAGCTGTTGCCTTACGCGCTGGTTGCCCCGCAACTGGCGATCGTCCTGATCTTTTTCTACTGGCCGGCCGTTCAGGCGGTGATCCAATCCTTTCTGCTGCAGGACGCTTTCGGTCTCTCCACCAGCTTCGTCTGGTTCGAGAACTATCTCGATCTGTTCAAGGAGCCGGCCTATTTCGCGGCGATCGTCCGAACCTTCGTGTTCTCGTTCGCGATCGCGGTCTCCTCGCTGTCCTTCGCGCTGCTGCTCGCGGTCATGGCCGACAGGCCGCTACGCGGCTCGACGCTGTATCGCACGCTGCTGATCTGGCCCTATGCGGTGGCCCCGCCGGTGGTCGGCGTGCTCTGGGTGTTCATGCTGCACCCCTCGCTCGGCGTGCTGTCGCGCTATCTGCGCGGCATGGGCATCGACTGGAATCCGCTGCTCGACGGCAACCAGGCGGCAGCCCTGATCATCCTCGCCGCGGCCTGGAAGCAGATCTCCTACAATTTCCTGTTCTTCCTCGCCGGGCTGCAGAGCATCCCGAAAAGCGTGATCGAGGCCGCCGCGATCGACGGCGCCCGTCCGATGCGGCGGTTCTGGACCGTGATCTTCCCGCTGCTGTCGCCGACCATCTTCTTCCTCTTGGTCATCAACATCGTCTACGCCTTCTTCGACACTTTCGGCATCATCGACACCATGACCCGCGGCGGTCCCGGCAAGGCGACCGAGACGCTGGTCTACAAGGTCTATACGGACGGTCTGCTCGGCGGCAATCTCGGCTCGTCGGCGGCGCAGTCGGTCATCCTGATGGTCATCGTCGTCATGCTGACGGCGATCCAGTTCCGCTTCGTCGAACGCAAGGTGACCTACTGATGGTCGAGGAGGAGGGCTTCCAGCGCTATCTGGCTCACGCCATCCTGTGGATCGGGATCGCGATCGTCGCCTTCCCGGTCTATCTCGCGCTGGTCGCCTCGACCCAGGACAACGCCGTCATCGCCAACGGCCAGATGTCGCTGCTGCCCGGCGGCCATTTCCTCGAGACCTACTACCAGACGCTGTTTGTCGGCACGAGCGGCTCGACCCGCGAGCCGGTGCTCAACATGATGCTGAACTCGCTGATCATGGCGCTGCTGATCGCGGTCGGCAAAATCGCGATCTCGATCATCTCGGCCTATGCGATCGTGTATTTCCGCTTTCCGTTCCGGATGGCGATCTTCTGGATCATCTTCATCACCTTGATGCTGCCGGTCGAGGTGCGCATCTATCCGACCTACAAGATCGTCGCCGATCTGCATCTGCTCGACAGCTATGCCGGCCTCTCGCTGCCGCTGATTGCGTCAGCCACCGCGACGCTGCTGTTCCGCCAGTTCTTCATGACAGTGCCGGATGAATTGCTGGAGGCTTCGCGGATCGATGGCGCGGGCCCGTTCCGCTTCTTCTGGGATACGCTGTTGCCGCTGTCGCGCACCAACATGGCCGCGCTGTTCGTGATCCTCTTCATCCTCGGCTGGAATCAGTATCTCTGGCCGCTTCTGATCACGACGCGCGACGACATGCAGACCATCCAGGTCGGCATCCGCAAGATGATCACCACGACGGATGCGCTGACCGAATGGCCGATCGTGATGGCGACCGCGTTGCTCGCGATGCTGCCGCCGGTGTTCGTCGTCGTCGTGATGCAGAAACTGTTCGTGCGCGGATTGGTGGAGACGGAAAAGTAATGGCTAACGTCACGCTGCGCAGCGTCCGCAAGACCTATCCCGGCGGCTTCGAGGCCATCAAGGGCGTCGATGTCGACGTCGGCGACGGCCAGTTCTGCGTGCTGGTCGGCCCATCCGGCTGCGGCAAGTCCACGCTGCTGCGCATGGTCGCGGGGCTCGAGACCATCACCGGCGGCGAGATCGACATCGGCGGCCGCGTCGTCAACCAGGTCGAGCCCGCCGATCGCGACATCGCGATGGTGTTCCAGAACTACGCGCTCTATCCGCATATGAGCGTCTACAACAACATGGCCTACGGCCTGCGCAACCGCGGCATGGCCGAGGCCGAGATCAAGACCCGCGTCGAGGAAGCCGCGCGCGTCCTCGAGCTCTCGCCGATGCTGGAGCGCAAGCCGCGCCAGCTTTCCGGCGGCCAGCGCCAGCGCGTCGCGATGGGCCGCGCCATCGTGCGCCAGCCGAAAGTGTTCCTGTTCGACGAGCCGCTGTCGAACCTCGACGCCAAGTTGCGCATCGCGATGCGGGTCGAGATCCGCAAGCTGCAGCGCCGGCTCAACACCACGTCGATCTACGTCACCCACGACCAGCTCGAGGCGATGACGCTCGCCGACATCCTCGTCGTCATGAACGGCGGCCAGGTCGAGCAGGTCGGTAATCCGCTGGACATCTACCAGAAGCCGGCGACCACCTTCGTCGCCTCCTTCATCGGCGCCCCGCCAATGAACCTGATGCCGCTGCGCGCGGACGAGCTGCAGTCCCAGATCACGGGCGCCGACGGCGCCGGCATTGTCGGGATCCGGCCGGAGGATTTCGTGATCTCGAGCGAGACCGGATCCGGCGGCGTCGCGCTTGGCCTCACGGTCGAGGCGATCGAGCATGTCGGCGCCGAGACCTTCGTCTACGGCAGCCGCCAGCGCGAGGAGCAGGGCGTTGCCGCCAATCCGGGCGACCTGCCGCCCGGCGAGGTGATCGTCCGGGTTCCCGGCGTCTCGGGTCCTGCCATCGGCGAGCGGATCCGGGCCGTCGCCCCCCGCGACAAGCTGCATCTTTTTACCGCCGACGGCCGCAAGCGCGTCGGGGAGTAACCGATCGGGAAGAATTTACCCCCATGTTGCGGGCGTTTAGGCTGGTTTCGGGGCTGCTTGAACGCTATCCAGATCGCCCCCATATCCCTCACTGACCGGAGGCCAGACGGCCCGCCGGTTGCATGGGGCGCCGCAAGGGCCCCTCAAAGTCGCTTCGAGAGGACTTTGTAATGTCTCGTGTTCCATCGTTGTCCAGTCCGTTCCTTCTGGGATTCGACGAGATCGAGCGTGCGCTCGACCGCGTCGTGAAGGGCGCCGACGGCTATCCTCCGTACAACATCGAGCGGTGCGACCGTACCAACGGGCAGCCTGAACGGCTGCGCATCACGCTAGCGGTGGCGGGCTTCACCCGTGACCAACTCGATGTAACTATTGAGGAAAATCAGCTCGTCATCCGCGGCCGCCAGCAGGACGACAAGGCTCGGCAATACATCCATCGCGGCATCGCCGCGCGCCACTTCCAGCGCACCTTCGTGCTGGCGGAGGGGATGCAGGTGCTGGGCGCGGATCTGAAGAACGGGTTGTTGTCGATTGACCTGGCCAGGCCGGAACCTGAACGGGTCATTAAGACAATCGCTATCAGTGAGCACGAATAATAGAAACAACGAGCGGACTCGACCGCTTATCTGACTGAGGAGTCGAGACCATGAGTGAACTGAGTACCACCACCATCGAATCCGAGAGCGTCACGCCGGAAGCGCTGGCCCATCTGGGTGAAGGTCATATCGCCTATGTGAAGCAGGTCCGCTCCGAGGACGTGCCAGATCTCTTTCCGCAGGCGCCGAAGATCGCGCCGGGCCTCAAACTGTTCGCACTGCACGCCGCCGACGGCACGCCGATCATGCTGACCGACAGCCGCGAAGCCGCAGTCGCGAACGCATGGAGCAACGAGCTGCAGGCCGTCAGCGTCCACTGACGCAAATCTACGGCTGAATTCAGCATCCGCGAATTCAATGCGCGGGCCTGCCTCGTCACCGAGGCGGCCCGCGCATTTTTTATGGCGATGTGGTCGACGTGGCGAGCAGCGGGCCCATGCTGAGCTGCACCTCGCCGGGCACGTTGTAGTCGCGCATCAGCATGCGGTTGTTGCGCAGCCCGCAGGCCTCCCGCTGCACCACGAACATCCAGTGCGCATGGCCGGCCTCCCGCACCAGGAGGCGCCGTGCCTGTTGTGTGGGCGCCGGTGCTTCAGCGCGCGGATGGGCGGCATCGAACTCGCGCAGCTTGGCGAGCGCCTGTTCCAGCGCGCGACCCATGCGGCCGAGCGCACTCGCCCTCTCTTCGGCGAGCTCGTAAGCGAGAACGTCGACGGGAACGCGATCAAGGCGAAAATCGCGGGACATCAGCCATCCCTGGTTCGCTCGCGCAATGTTGCGCGCGTCCGTCATCTGGCGTCACCGGCTGGTTGTCAATACACGTTCGGGACAAAGCACTTTCGAGCGAAGTGGATCAGAACCGTTGCACCAGCCGCGCGCGGATGTCCGGCTTCAGCACCTTGCCGACCTTGGAACGCGGAAGATCGTCCCAGACCTCGATCTGCTTCGGCGTCTTGATGCTGCCGATCTGCTGCTTGACGAAGGCGGCGAGCGCTGACGCATCGACGGTGTGGCCGGCGCGCGGCTGCACCACGGCGACGATCCGCTCGCCCCATTTGTCGTCGGGCAATCCGATGACGGCGCAATCCTGCACCGCCGCGTGGGCACGCAACGCGTTCTCGACCTCGATCGAGTACACGTTGAAGCCGCCGGTGATGATCATGTCCTTGGCGCGATCGACGATGTACAGGTAGCCGTCGCCGTCGACGTAGCCGATATCGCCGGTGTGGTGCCAACCATGCGCCGAAGCCTCGCGCGTGGCCTCGGGGTTCTTGTAGTAACCTTCCATGACCAGCGAGCCGCGCACCACGATCTCGCCGCGCGATCCCGCCGGCAACAGCTTGCCGTCGCCATCCATGATGCCGGCCTGCACCAGCGGGCCGATCCGCCCTGCGCTGGAGAGACGTTCCATTGCGATCGTGCCGTCCGGATTGTAGTGATCGGCGGGCGGCATCATCGAGATCATCATCGGCGCCTCGGTCTGGCCGAACAGCTGCGCCATCGGGCCGATCCGCCGCAGGGCTTCCGCCAGCCGCGTCGCCGAGATCGGTGCCGCGCCGTACCAGAAACATTGCAGCGAGCTGCGATCGGCCGCATCGAGCCCGGGATGATCGAGCAGCATGTAGATCACGGTCGGCGGCAGGAAGGTGTGGGTGACGCGATAACGTTCGATCAGCGCCAGGAACTCACCGATGTCAGGGTGGTGCATGATCACGACGCGACCACCCAGCGTCATGATCGGAAAACAAAGCACGCCGGCGGCATGCGTCAGCGGCGCCAGCGCGAGATAAATCGGACGGCCTTTGAACGGGTAACCCATCAGGGTCAGCGCGGTCATCGCCTCGATGTTGCGTCCGGACAGCATCACGCCCTTCGGCTTGCCGGTGGTGCCGCCGGTGCCCGGGATCATCGCGAGATCGTCGATCGTCTCACGCTGATAGACATCATCAGTAAGGTCGTCGAGCCAGCGCTCGAACGACGGCGCGAACGGCAGCTCGGTGTCGAGACAGACCAGTGCGCGCAGCTTGGGCAGGTCCTGCCGGACGGCGTCGACCATCGGCGCAAAGCTCGAATGGAACAGCAGCAGGTTGCAATCGAACTGGTCGAGAATGAACTTGTTCTCGGCCGCCTCGTTGCGCGGATTGATCGGGCACCACACGGCGGCCGCGCGCGAGATGCCGAACACGCAGGCGAAAGCGAGCGGATCGTTGCCGGACAGGATCGCGACCTTCTCGCCGGGAGCGATGCCTGACCGCTCGAGGCCGCGTGCGATGCGATAGCTCAGCCGCTGCACCTCGCCGTAACTGAGGTCGCGCCCGTCCATGGTGAGACACGGCGCGTCGGCGCCGAGCGAGGCACCCTTGTCGAGATAATCGATGAAGCGCATGGCAGGTCTCGCGCAAGAGGCGGGTGACGCGCAACGCGTCACCCGCGGGAGGAGCGTTTTCGAGCAAAGCGAAAACGCTTCAGGGAGCGGAGTGTTGAGCCCCGATCCGAGCGGGGCTCAGGCTCAATCATGCACGGTCAGGACCGGCTTGCCGACCAGCCCAAAACTGCGCAATTGCCCGAGCAGCTCGCGATGGCCGAACGCCTGACAGCCGGAGGCGAAGCCTACGCGCTTGGGCGGCTGCTGCAGCAGGTGCGCGGCAGCATAGGCCTGCAGCATGCCGGTCTGCTTGTAGTTGCTGTTGCCGTAGATGACGCAGTGCGCGCGCCCCAGCGGGCCGGAGGCATACACCGAATCCAGCGACTTGTTGACGCGCGGATTCTCGCGCGGCGGCATGGTGTTCATCACGCCGGCAGCGGTCTGCGCCAGCGCGGCGTAGCGCTCGTCGGGCTTCATGTCCTTGGTCGCCTCCAGCGCGGCGGCGACGATCTGCGGCACGCCCAGCATGAGCGCACGATTGAACACGCCGCCCAGCACCTTCACGTTGGCGACGCGCGGATCTTGCTTGAACCACACCGGGTGCGAGGTGCCGCCCCACGGCAGCGCCAGCGCCAGCTCGTGCTGGCCGGGGATGGCGAGGTTGTAGAGGCCGGCATCGGGCTGATGCTCGACGTACTTGTTCTGCTCCAGGTAGTACGCCTTGGCCATCGCGGCGTTGACCAGAATGGTCTGCGTCGAGGCGATGGTCGGGCTCCCGCCCCAGAACACGGCGATATCGAGCGTGTCGAGGCCGGGCGTCTCAAGGCACAGCTGCGCGGCAATCTCGCCGGTGGTGTACATCTGCGCGATGCCCGGCGCCAGCAACAGGCCGGCATTGGCGAACCTCGTACCAAACTCCTGCTCGAGCGTGATCAGCCAGTCCTGCTCGCCGGTCGTGTCGGTGTAGTGACACCTGGAAGCCAGGCAGGCCTGCACCACCTCGCCGCCGAACTTGGCGAAGGGGCCCACGGTGTTGAGCACCACCGAGGCGCCCTTGAACAATTCAGTCAGCGCGGCAACGGTGTGCGGCACCGGCACCACCTCGTAGTCGGCGGTCTCGATGCCGGCCACGTTCGACTTCATCGCGGCGTTGAGCTTCTCGGCGCTGCGGCCGGCGGCGATGAAGGGAATGTTGTACTCGCGCAGATATTCGCAGACCAGCCGGCCGGTATAGCCGGACGCGCCATAGACGATGACGGGCTTCTTCTCGCTCATTGCGATCCTCCGAAATGCTTGTTGTCGGCGTTGTTGCTACATGCCCATGCCGCCATCGACCGGCAGGCCGATGCCGGTGATGAAGCGCGCATCGTTCGAGCACAGGAACACAGCGGCGTCGGCGATGTCGGAGACCTCCGCGAGCTTGCCGAGCGGCGTCTGCTCCACCACCGAACCGACCGCGGCGTTGACGTCGGGCGCGAGACCGATCTTCACGATGTCATTGGCGAGCTGCAGGCCCATGTCGGTCGGGATCAGGCCGGGATAGATGCAGTTGACGCGCACGCCGTAGCCGAGCTTGCCGGCTTCCATCGCGCCGACGCGCGTCATGCGGTCGACCGCGGATTTGGTGCCGGAATAGACCGCGATGCTCGGAAACGCGATCGTCGCCGCCACCGAAGCGATGTTGACGACCGCGCCGCCCTTGCCCGCGGCGCCGCCCGGCCGCATCGCGCAGAAGGCGTGCTTCATGCCGAGCACGGTGCCGACGATGTTGACGTCGCACATGCGGCGCGCGTCCTCGGCCTTGATGTCGGCAACCAGCGAGGTGATCTCGATGCCGGCATTGTTGATCAGGATGTCGAAGCCGCCGAGGGTTTCGACCGTCGCTGCGGCGGCCCGTTCCCATTGCCCATCGTCAGTGACGTCGAGCTTGACGAAGCCGGTCTTCACCCCGGCCTTGGCGATCTCGGCGGCGCTGGCCTTGCCGGTGTCGTCGAGAATATCGCCGATCATGACCGCGGCGCCGGACCGCGCCAATGCCTGCGCGATCGCCGCGCCAATCCCCCGGGCGCCGCCGGTGACCAGGGCTTTCCTGCCTTCAAGGCTCTTCCCACTCATCACTTAGTCCTCCCTTTGCTTGGTGATTTGATCGGCGTGCCGTTGGCCGCGGCAGCATGGGCCGGCGGTCTGCGCATTCTGGGTGCACTGGTGGTGGCGGCCGGCGTCAGCGGGGCGCAGCGTTGGCGCGCCCGGCGGTGCATCTCCTCCTGGTTTGGCGATTGGTCAGCCGTCTTGACGGTTGTCCAAATTATTGCGCCAACCCTCGTCCAGAAACTTGACACTTGTCAAGTCTGAATTTGACAAGTGTCAAAGAGGATGATTGTGAAGAGATGGAGCGCGCCGCGGTCGCCGCGGTATAGTTGCTCGAGGGAAGAAGTAGAGGGAAGGCACGGAATGGCGCGGCAAGCGACAGGGGCGGCCCAACGGGTGGCTGTAGCGGCCGAGGCGCTGCGCGACGAGAAGTTCAACGCGCGGCGCGTCGAGCTCGCGGAGGCCGCGCTGGAAACGCTTGGCGAGCTCGGCTTCGCGCGCACCAGCCTGCGCGAGATCGCGCAGAACTCCGCATTCACGCACGGCGTGTTTCACTACTACTTCAGCGACAAGCTCGACCTGATCTGCTGCTGCGTCCGTCACTACAAGGCGAAATGCGTGACGCGCTATGACGAGGTGGTGACGACAGCGCGCAGCCGCGACGAATTGACCGAAGGCTTCCTCGCCAAGCTCGCGGCCACGCTCGAGAACGAAGCGCGCATGCATCGGCTCTGGTACGATCTGCGCTCGCAGGCGATGTTCGAGCCTGCGTTTCGCAAGGACGTGCTCGAGATCGACAAGAGCCTGGAAGCGATGATCTGGCGCATCGCCACACGCTACGCCGAGCTCGGCAACAAGCGCCCGGCATCGTCGCCGGCAGCGCTTTACGCGCTGTTCGACGGCCTGTTCCAGAGCGCGCTGCTCCGGCATCTCGCCAATGACGAGAAGGCCGTGCCCGATCTGCTCGGCGAAGTCCGCCGTCTGCTGCCGACGATCTGTTGAGAGAATTGCGGGATACGCAGCTTCGTAGCCCGGATGAAGCGCAGCGAAATCCGGGATTCGCGCCAGTTGCGAGATTTCCCCGGATTGCGCTTCGCTCCATCCGGGCTACGGAGATTGAAACGATCGCGCATTGATATGCGTCACCGCGTGGCGCGCAGTCTATGTCTTGGTGACAGTTGCGCGAACGAATTCGCGAATGCGGATGACTACGCCGCGCTCGCCGGCGGCAGTGCGAGCACCGAGTAGATCGCCTGGGCGTCGCGCGAGGCTCGCAGCTTCTTGGCGACGTCCTGGTCGCGCAGCAGGCGGGCGATCCGCGCCAGCGCCTTGAGATGGTCGGCGCCGGCGCCTTCCGGTGCCAGCAGCAGGAAGATCAGGTCGACCGGCTGTCCGTCCATCGCCTCGAAATCGATCGGGCGCTCGAGGCGGGCGAAGAAGCCGAACAGCTTCTCCAGCTTGGGCAGCTTGCCGTGCGGAATGGCGACGCCATAGCCGACCGCCGTGGTGCCGAGCTTCTCGCGCTGCAGCAGCACCTCGAAGATGGCGCGCTCATTCTGCCCGGTCAGAGCGGAGGCACGCGCAGCGAGTTCCTGCAGCGCCTGCTTCTTGCTGATGACTTTCAAAGCCGGGAGAATCGCCTCGGGTGCGACCAGATCGGTAATCGGCATTGGGACGTTCCGAGGTGAATGACCGTCAGGTTGCGAAATAGGCTTTACAGCGGCGGCGTCAAGAAGATGAGGTGGGATGCAGGCTTAGCCCGGGTCCGGTTGGCAGGGCTTCTACTCCAACGTATCGGCGGTGCCAACACCTGCGAACCCTGTTCCGCCCCCCTTGTTCCTGGAGGCGGCGGACCATAAGCAGGGCTGGCTTCGGACGTCAATGCCATCTGCCAACTATCCTCAAGGGCTCACCGCCGGCGGATCGACCCAGCCGACATTGCCATCCGTACGGCGGTAAATGATGTTCAACCGGCCGCTGCCGCCATGCTGGAACACCAGGCAGGAGGCGCCGGTCAGATCGAGCTCCATCACGGCTTCGCTGACCGACAGCCGCTTCAGCGCGGTGGTTGCCTCGGCAATGATCACCGGGCTGTATTCGGTGACCTCGTCCTCGTTCTCGGGCGCCTCGATGACGTAGCTCGGCGCGTCGAGTCCGACGCCATTCAATTCGGCAAGCGCGGCAGTCGCGGCATAGGTCTTGCGGGCGGAACGATCCTTAAGCCTGCTCTTGTAGCGGCGCAGACGCTTCTCGATCATCAAGAGCGCGGCGTCGGCGCTGGCATAGGCATCGGTGGCGTTGGATTCGGCTTCCAGCGTGATGCCGGAATCCAGATGCAGCGCGCAATCGGTTCGGAAGCCGAAGCCATCCTTGCTCAGCGTGATGTGACCCGAATAGTTGCCATCAAAATACTTTCGCAGGACCTCGTCGGTGCGCTCGCTGACGCGCGCGCGAAGCGCCTCGCCGATGCTGATGCTCTTTCCCGAGATTCGA
This sequence comes from Bradyrhizobium sp. UFLA01-814, assembly GCF_046718885.1. NCBI lineage: Bacteria > Pseudomonadati > Pseudomonadota > Alphaproteobacteria > Hyphomicrobiales > Nitrobacteraceae > Bradyrhizobium > Bradyrhizobium sp. UFLA01-814. The sequence goes on from NZ_JAQOSR010000008.1 coordinate 24,143, forward strand.
AGGGTCATTTGATGCCTCAATTGCTGGATGCCTCGATCACTCTTGCAGGAGCATGATGCTTGCTGGGCTTCCGGTTACCTCCCTTTCTGAACGACGCTCGACCTGGAAAGATTGAGACTATCCCGATTTGGCGCGAACGCAACGAGCGCATGGCCCGCTCCGTACCCGGATGGGGTCACGCTCAAGAAGTAACCTAAACGGGGGCTGTATCGCGCGACCGGTCGGACGAGGAGGCAGGGGCCGAAAGGGCATTACCGAGCATGCTCTGTTTGTCACGGCGGCGCTGCACCGAGGATGGTATCCGCATCGCCTCGCGATATTTCGCGACGGTGCGGCGGGCGATATCAATGCCCGAGGCGCGCAAACGTTCCACGATCGTGTCGTCGGACAGGATTGCCGACGGCGCCTCGCCGTCGATCAATTGCTTGATGTGGTGACGCACCGCCTCGGCCGAATGCGCCTCGCCGCCGTCGGCCGACGCGATCGAGGCGGTGAAAAAATACTTCAATTCAAAACTGCCGCGATTGGTCGCCATGTATTTGTTGGCGGTGACGCGCGACACCGTCGATTCGTGCATCTGGATCGCGTCCGCGACCGCCTTCAGATTGAGCGGCCGCAAATGCGCGACGCCATAAGTGAAGAAGCCATCCTGCTGGCGGACGATTTCGGTCGCGACCTTCAGGATGGTGCGGGCGCGCTGATCGAGCGCGCGGACCAGCCAGGTCGCGTTCTGCAGGCAGTCGGTGAAGTACGACTTGTCACCGTCCTTGCGGATCGTCTTCGACAGCTCAGCGTAATAGGTCTGGTTGACCAGAACGCGCGGCAGAGTGTCGCTGTTGAGTTCGACATGCCAGCCGCCGTCGGGACCCGGACGCACATAGACGTCGGGCACCATCGTTTGCGTCCGCGCAGTGCCGAACTTCAGCCCGGGCTTCGGATCGAGCCGGCGGATCTCGGCGATCATGTCGGTGATGTCTTCGTCGTCGACGCCGCAGAGCTTTCGCAAGGCCGCGATGTCGCGCTTGGCGAGCAGGTCGAGATGCTCGACCAGCGCCTGCATCGCCGGATCGTAGCGATCGAGCTCGCGCAGCTGGATCGCGAGGCATTCGCTCAGGTTTCGCGCGCACACGCCCGGCGGATCGAATTTCTGCAACACCGCGACGACCTCGTCGACCGCTTGCTGCGACGCACCGAGCCGCTCGGCGGCCTGGCCGAGATCGGCCGGCAGGTAGCCGGCGTCGTCGACCAGGTCGATCAGATACTGCCCGATCATGCGCTGCGCCGGCGCCGAGAACGCCACCGCGAGTTGTTCGGCGAGGTGGTCGGCAAGTGTCAGCTCGGCGGCCACGAAAGCTTCGAGATTGTACTCGTCGTCGCTGGAGGCGCCGCCGCCCCATTCGGTGTAGACCGATGGCGGTGCATCCTGTGCGGCGCGCGCCGCCGCTTCCGCCGGCTCCTCGGAAAACACGTTGTCGAGGCGGGTATCGAGCGTCTGCTCGATCTCGGCGCGGCTGCCGAGGTCGCGGTTCAGCCATTCCTCCTGGCCGGGCTCGAAGGCGGCCTCGCCGCCTGGGCCGGCGGCCATGTCGGAAACGTCGCCATCGTCCCCATAGCTGCTGGAACCGTCGGAATCGCCGTAGTCCGGCCGCTCCATGGCCGGCTCGCCCGCCACCGGCGGCTCCGGCCCGTCGGCGGCCCGCTCCAGCAGCGGATTGCGCTCCAGCTCTTCCTCGACAAAGGCCGACAGGTCCAGGTTCGACAGTTGCAGCAGCTTGATCGCCTGCATCAGCTGCGGCGTCATCACCAGCGACTGCGACTGGCGGAACTCTAGTCTTTGGGTCAGCGCCATGGAGGCAAGAACGATCCTAAAGTTGGCTCGATTCTTGCTTATATTAGTCCGAAGCCCTTGTACACGGCTTGACGGATCGGAAAATAGCGCTAGAGGCGGAATTCCTCGCCAAGGTAAAGCCGACGTACATCGGGATCATTAACGATCTCCTCCGGGCTTCCCTCAGTCAAGATTTCACCAGCATAGACGATGTAGGCGCGGTCGGTCAGGCCGAGCGTCTCGCGGACATTGTGGTCGGTGATGAGCACGCCGATGCCGCGGTTGGTGAGATGGCGGACGAGGTCCTGGATGTCGCCGACCGCGATCGGGTCGATGCCGGCGAACGGCTCGTCGAGCAGCATGTAATTGGGGCGCGTCGCCAGCGCGCGCGCAATCTCGACGCGGCGGCGCTCGCCGCCGGACAGCGCGATCGACGGGCTCTTGCGCAACCGCGTGATGTTGAACTCGTCGAGCAGCGAATCCAGCTCGTGCTCGCGCTTCTTCTTCGAGGGCTCGACGACCTCGAGCACCGCGCGGATGTTCTGCTCGACCGACAGGCCGCGGAAGATCGAGGCTTCCTGCGGCAGATAGCCGATGCCGAGGCGAGCGCGCTGATACATCGGCAGCTTGGTGACGTCGTGGCCATCGAGCTCGATGGCGCCGCGATCGGCCTTGATCAGCCCGGTGATCATGTAGAACACGGTGGTCTTGCCGGCGCCGTTGGGCCCGAGCAGGCCGACCGCTTCGCCTCGCCGCACATAGATGCTGACGCCGCGCACGACCTGGCGGCTGCCAAAACTCTTTTCCACGCTATGCACAGCCAGATAGCCCGGCCGCTTGATCAGCTGCGGCGCGGCGGGCGCGCTGTTCCTGGCCGGCCTCGCACGTGCCGGTGCTGCTGCCGGTTGGGATCGCGGCAGCTCGACGCCGGGAGCCGACGCGGCGCGCGCCATCGGCGGCGCATCACGCACCGGAGACGTCAGCATCTCGCCGAACTGGTCGTCGAGCGCCGTGATGTCGTCATGCGAGCGCGCAAATCCGGTACTGCGTTTCGCAGAGCGCCGCCGGAACATGCCGAGAAAATCCACCATCCCCGCTTCGCTTCAGCCTTTCACGGTGATCCCGCGACCCTGCCTGCGCATCGATCGATTCGCATGCGACGCCGCAAGCATGAGCCGGAAATCTGAATACCGGCCTTCCCGCGCGACAAAAGCGGACGCATTTGCGCGGAGATCATGCTCGAACAACACGGCAAAGCGCGATCACCCGCGCCTTGAATGAATGGATGCCCCTGTCCCGGCCAACATAATCCCCTCGAGGCGGCATTGTTCGGCCGAGCCGCTGCAGTAGATACAGTCTCGCCCCGCCGGCTTCAACCTCGCGGCCGCAGAATATTATCTAACCAATTGATTCTGCTTGACCTTACGTGAGGCTTACTTGGACTTGCCGCCCGGAATCAGCTGCAGCGGCGACGGGGCCGGGGCGGAGCCCGGGGCGGCCGGCGCGCCGCACTTGCCGCTCTGTCCGCCCGGCGACTGGATGAACAGGCCCTGCACCTTGCCATTGTCGGCTTCGACGCGCGAGACGCCGGTGGTCATGTCGACCAAAAGGCGGTCGCCGCGCAGCACATTTTGGCACTGGGTCAGCACCACCTGGCTGCCGCCGCCGCCGAGCATCGTGATCAAATTGGTCTTGGTGTCGAAGATCGCGGTCTCGCCGGTGACGACCTGGTCCTTCTGGGTCACGACAACATTGCCCTTGGCCTCCAGCCGCTTGATCGAGGAGGCGCCGCCGGGGCCCGGGGTTGCCGATTGCATCGGCGCGGCGCCCTTGGCGGCTGCACCCTTGGTGCCGGTCGGGGCGGGCGCCGGCGCCTGGGTCGATTTATCCTCGTAGAACACGACCAGCGTCTTCGACGTCATGGTGGTGTCGCCCTGCACGACCTTCACATTGCCGGCGAAGGTCGCCTCCTTTTTCTTGTCGCGCATTTCCAGCGAGGCGGCCTCGATCTGGATCGGCTGGTCGCGGTTCTGCGAGAAGCCCTGCATGGCGTTGGGCACGCCGCTCATCGAGCCCTGCGCGAACGCAGCACTCGCGGCGAAAAGCGCGAACAGGAACGCCGCAATTGCCATGCCGTGCGGAAAACGTCTCATCATCAAAATCATTTCGTGTTGGCGGATTTGCGTGGCTTCGGTGACGGCGGCGGCGGTGGAGCGGGCTCGGCCGGCGGGGCGGCATTGTTGTCGCCGAGCTTGTCGAGATTCATCACGACATTGCCTTCGAACCGCACCAGCTCGCCGCTGTTGTAGATCCGAAGCCTGTCGGCGGTCAGCGTGCCGTCGAGCAGCTTGACGTCGACATGCTCGTCCGACGATACGTTGCCCTTGTTGATGTCGACGAAGGCCTGCGTCAGCCTGGCCTCATAGCCGGTGGACGACTGCAGGAAGATGTCCTGGCGCAAGTCGAGCAGCTGCTTCTTGTTGTCGAAGAAGCCGGTGCGCGCATCCATCGTCACCGTCGACTGATCCTGTTGCGCCACCTTCGCGCGGATCGTCTTCAGCTCGACATGGTCAGGATCGGTGACGTCCTGGATCGCCGCCTTGGCCCACATTTCGTAAGGCCGTCCGTCGTTGGAGAAGCCGGCGATATGCGGCGCTTCCATCGTGATCTTGGTGCCGGACACGACGAGGTTATCCATCTCGAGCGGCAGCTTGGGGATCAGGTCGTGGAACGGATTGAACAGCGCGATGTAGATGACCACGGCCATCGCCAGCCCGACCATCGCGGGCACCGCGACGCGCAGGATCCGCACCATGCGGCTGTGCCGCGCGGCGGCGGCAAAGCGCGCCTCGAGGCCCGTGACATAGGCTGGATTCTGAACCGAATTCACCTGAGCTCCAGAGGCGCGAAACTGCCCCTATTCTAGCCGGAGCCGCCCAAATATGCAGCCCGGACCTCGCCTCGCGCCCCCGCACCGGACCACGCGTGAACAGTTTGGCCGAAACGGGGCGGAACTGCCCCGGCCGCGACGAATTCGGCGCGCATCATGAATGGGCGAAAATGTCCTCGGCCTCCCAGCCGTCGAGATCGAGCCTGGCGCGGGCGGGGAGGAAGTCGAAGCAGGCCTGGGCGAGATCTGTCCGTCCCTCGCGCGCGAGCATGACATTCAGCTTGTCGCGCAGCGCATGCAGGTGCAGCACGTCGGAGGCGGCGTAGGCGAGCTGGGCCTCGCTGAGGCTTTGCGCGCCCCAGTCGCTCGACTGCTGCTGCTTCGACAATTCGACGTTCAGCACCTCGCGCACCAGATCCTTCAGGCCGTGGCGATCGGTGTAGGTGCGCGACAGCCGCGAAGCGATCTTGGTGCAATAGACCGGCGTCGGCATCACGCCGAACGTGTTGTAGAGCACCGCGACGTCGAACCGTGCGAAATGGAAGATCTTGGTGATGCCGGGATTGGCGAGCAGCGCCTTCAGGTTCGGCGAATCGGTGTGGCCCTTCGGAATCTGGATCACGTCGGCGGTGCCGTCGCCGTTCGACATCTGCACCACGCAGAGCCGGTCACGGTGCGGATGCAGCCCCATGGTCTCGGTGTCGATCGCCACCGAGTCGGTGTAGCGGGACAGATCGGGCAGGTCGCCGCGATGCAGGCGGATGGTCATGCTGTCAAAAACCTCGTCGAATCGCCGTCGGAATAAACTACCGTCCAATCCGCCGACAGGCGAGCATGCGCCAGTCTTCGGATCGCACCGGCATCGGGGCCGGTCAGGACCGGACACGAGCAGCGGGAATCCTTAATTGTTCCGGCACAGATAGTTCAGGGTGTACCGCCATTGTGCAGCGGAGACAATGGGTTGCTATCCCGCCGCGCGCGCCCCACGAGGGCGTGCCATCACTGCCAGCTGACGCGCAGGCCGAAGCGGCCGGTGATATCCTCGCGATGGAGGCTGTCCACCGAGGTCGTGTAGCCGGCGCTCGCATAGGCGCTGATCGTGCGATTGAGCTGCGCGGAGACGCCGGCACCGATCTCGACGGCGGTGCCGCGGCTTTGCACGCCGATCAGGTCCGTCGTCGCGAACGCGATGCTGCGGTCATTCGCGGCCGTGTGCCAGAGATTGGCCTCGAGATAGGGACGCAATTCGGCCATGCCGACGACGAACGTTGCCGGAATGTGCACGCCAAGCCGCCCGGTCAGCGTATCGGCACTGCCGAGCGCGACGCTCGAGAACATGTCGTTGAAGCTGTCGAACGACTGCCGCTGCCAGATCAGCTGCGCCTGCGGCTCGATCGCGAGAAAGCTGTTCAGTGGGATCGGCGCGCCGGCTTCCAGCGATGCAGCGACGCCGGTGCCGGACACCCGCGCGCCGACCTGACGATCCGACTGCGGGCTTGCGCCGTAGAAGCTGCCCATCAGCACGGCGTCGACATACCAGCCCGACGGGCCGACATGGGTCCAGTAGCCGCCGATATTCTGGCTGTCGATCGAGAGCGTGCCGGTGCGGACGTCGTTCAGGCCGAGCGCGAAGCCGTTGATGGTGCCGCTGGCCCAGCCATACGCGTAGAAGAATCCGGCGCGATCATGATGCTCGGGCGCGGACTGGAAGCGCAGGATGTCGACGCCGACCTGCACGCCGGCCATGGTGCCGTCGAAGGCGTGGCTGACCGTGCCGGCCCAGCTCTGCGAGCTGTGCGAGCCGTAGGCACGCGCCCACGCCGCCGGCTGTTCGCCGCCGCTGGTCAGCAAGGCTTGACCGCCCTGGCGCTGATGGAAGGTGCCGAGCGTCGCCAGCCCGAGCTTTTGCGCCACCTGCGGCAGCGCCGAATAGACCGACACCTCTTCACGGTAGAGCTGGACCGGCGCGGCGCCTGCCGGCGGCGGCGTCAGCGACGACAGATCCTCGGCAGGCAGCCCCGGAGGCGGCGGCACCACGTTGGGCGATGAAGGCGGCGCCGGTGCAGGCGCAGCCGGGGGCGCAGGCGAGGCCGTGCCGGGCAACAATGTCGAGCGCAGATACCAGTTGTTGGCGCTGCCGGCGGAGACGCCGCCGCGGAACAGCAGATATTCGTGAGCGCCGGCCACGACGGCGTTGGAGAGGCCGAATGCGCCCGCGGCCGTGGTGCCGCCGTTGACGGCCTGCACCACCATGATGCCGTCGGCGGTGGTCAGTGCGCCGGCGCCGCCGGCATTGGTGACGGTCACCGCGGTCGAGCCCGACGCATTGCCGCCGGAGATGACGAGCCGATCCGACGGCGACCCATCGCCACCGAGCACGGTGCGCAGATAGAGCCCGCCGCCATTGCCGACATAGTTGCCCGCGATCGTCAGGCTGTTCGCCGCGATGGCGCCGCCATTGGTCAGGTTGATGACACCGGCATTGGTGACGGTGATCGGCGGGCCACCCGGAAACGGCGTGATCGACGGATTGGCGCCATTGCCCGCCAGCAGGCTGGTGCCGGCCGCGATCGTCACATTGCCGGTCAGCGACGTCTGCAGCGTCAGCGAACCGCTGTTGATGAAGGTGTTGGCGAAGGTGCCGGTACCGGCCCAGGTCCAGTCATTGCCTTCCATCGTCAGCGTCTGGAATCGCGCAAACGCATTGTCGACCGTGCCGCTGCCTTGCAGCCGCACCTGGTTGTTGCCGCCGCCGCCATCGGCAAGCCCAACGATCTGCGAGCCGGTTTGCAGGATCATGGTCACCGCGCCGCCGCCGCCCGCGAGCGCCGTGCCGCCGTTGCCGGCGATCAGGCCGGCATTGACGATGGTGGTGGCGCCGTTGAGCGTGCGGATCGCGGGTCCCGCCTGGCTGATGATCTTGCCGCCGGCGAGGTTCTCGATGCGGGCGGTGAACGACGATCCGGCGGTGTTGGAGAACACGCCGTCGGCATTGACGCCGCGTGCCTCGATCGTGCCGCTGTTGCGCAACACGCCCGCATTGCCTTGCATGAACACGGTGTTGTTGGCGGTGCCGCCCGCGTCACCACCGGTCGTCAGTAGCGTGCCGGTATTGGTGATGGTCGCAAACTGGCCGGCGGAGAAGATCGCACGGGCGCCTGCGCCGGCCGTGGTGATGGTGCCGCTATTGGTGAAGGTGTTGCTGTCGCCGGTCTGCACAAAAAGGCCGTGCGATTGCGGGCCCTGGGTGGTGATCGTCCCGGTATTGATCAGCGTGTTGTTGTTGTGCTGCGTGAGACCAGTGATGGCAAGGCCGCGCGAGGTGCCGTTCTGCGTCGTGATCGCGCCGTTGTTGATCAGCGTGTTGCCGTTGCTGCTGGCGGCGATCGCATTGCTGCCGGCGCCCGAGGTCGTGATCACGCCCGACGCGCCGTTGGTGAAGACATTGCCGTCGCCACTGCCGAAGATGCCGGTGCCACCGCCGCTGATGGTCAGCGTGCCGTTGTTGGTGGCGGCGCTGCTGGAGACAAGGCCGATCGCGGTCGCTCCGGCGCCCGGCGTGATGCCGGCGCCCTGCAGCACGTTCACGGTGACGTTCGAGCTGCCGGCAACGGCCTGCACGCCGGTCGGCGAGGGATTCGGCGCTGTGGTCGAGCAGGTTACCGTCTGCCCGCTCGCCGGCGCGAGACTGTCGCAGGCCGCAAACGCCGGCGACGTGGACAACAGACAACCGCCACCCAAGGCCGTGCACGACAGGATCGCCGCGAGCCGCGAGGAAACCATGCCCCTACTCCACCGTCGGCGCGAAGCCGAGCCCCCGGCCTCGCCGCCATCTGCTACCCCCGCCCCGCTCTCAGCTCCGCTGATCCGCTCCGTTCAAGCTTGAAGCGATTTGCAGCGACCTGTTGCGCAGCCGCCACAGACGGAACCATTAGATGCATCGGTCTGATTCACACGCTTGACGTGCGTACTCTTCCAAGGTTGTGAAGTACAGCATTCACCCGTTGCAGTTATCGACCGACACAACCGGAAACAATCGCCATGGCGTCTCGGGCGCGCCGCTGCCCCCATTTTCTCGCCAAGTTCGATGTGGGCACGCGGCCAGGTCGGGGCCAAGTCATTGCCGCTACGCGTTCGATTTCGAGGGAACTGTTGCCCGCGTGCCCCATGAAATCCGACCGCGCCCTCCCTATCTGTTGCCGGCCAGCACCGGCCTCCCCAATGAAATGAGCCTTATGTCCGACCAGACCATCGCTGCGCCGATCGACGACGACCAGCAGGAGCGTGGCTTCTCGCGTTACCAATCGTTCCTGATCGCGCTGCTCGCCTTCACGCAATTCACGCTGATCCTCGATTTCATCATCATGTCGCCGCTCGGCGCCATCCTGATGCCGTCGCTGAACATCACGGCCGGGCAATTCGGCGTCGCGGTCTCGGCCTACGCGTTCGCGGCCGGTATTTCCGGCGTCCTCGCCGCCGGCTTTGCCGATCGCTTCGACCGCAAGCGGCTGCTGCTGTTCTTCTATGTCGGCTTCATGCTCGGCACCGTTCTCTGCGCGCTGGCGCAGAATTTTCACGTGCTGCTGCTCGGCCGCATCGTCACCGGCATTTTCGGCGGGGTGATCGGCTCGGTGGTGCTCGCCATCGTCACCGACCTGTTCCCGCTGCAACAGCGCGGCCGCGCGATGGGGGTGCTGCAGACGGCGTTCGCCGCGAGCCAGGTGCTCGGCGTGCCGGCCGGCCTGTTCCTGGCCAATCACTGGAACTGGCACATCTGCTTCGTGGCCATCGTCGGGCTGTCGATTGCCGCGATCGCGGCGATTGCGATCGCGATGCAGCCGGTCGATGCCCATCTCAAATTGCAGCACGACAGCAATCCGTTCCGCCATCTGATCGCAACCGTGGGCCAGCCGCGCTATACGCTGGCCTTCCTGGTGACGACGCTGCTCGCGACCGGCGGCTTCATGCTGATGCCGTTCGGCAGCGCCTTCACCGTGCATAATCTCGGCATCGACATCGTCCACCTGCCGACGATCTATCTCGTCTCAGGCCTGTTCAGCATCATCATCGGGCCGCTGGTCGGCCGCGCCAGCGATGCGTTCGGCAAATATCCGACCTTCGCATTCGGCTGCGTGGTGACGGTGATCATGGTGCTGATCTACACCAATCTCGGCCACGTCTCGCTGCTGACCGCGATCGTGGTCAATGTGCTGATGTTCATCGGCATCTTCTCGCGCATGATCCCGTCCCAGGCGCTGATGTCGGCGATTCCCGACGCCAGCCAGCGCGGATCGTTCAGCGCGATCTCGGCCTCGGTGCAGCAGCTGTCGGGCGGGCTGGGTTCGGTCTTTGCGGCGGCGATCATCGCGGAAAATCCCGACGGTTCGCTGCTGCATTTCGACCGGCTGGGCTACATCGTCGTCGCAACCACCATTATTTCGATGATCGCGATGTATTTCGTGCAGCGGCCGATCGCGCGACGCGCGGGCCGGCGGATCGTGTGACGGCAGGCGCCGCTCGTTCCGGCTACACGGGCTGGGACGCAGGCTCGGGCCTGCGCGCGTCCCGGCTAGCCGCCGCGGATGCTTGACCTCCGCGGTTGACGAAGCTCGGCAGCTACATTTGAAGCAAGGAAACGAGAGGAATTGTGCAGAATGCTTTGTCGAGCAAGACCTTGCGAAGGCGCTGCGCAACGCCGCGGAGCTTCGGGTGGTGTTCCACCAACCGCTTGGTGCGGTCCACCGCGGACATCACTCCGGCGGCCTGTCGGCCGAGCCTGGTGAGCGGAATGAAACTGTCGAACAATGGCTCGTCGTCCTTGCAGAATAGCCGCTTGTAGTCATGCGAGCCGAGGCCGAAGTCGAAGGCGCGATAGTGCCGGCCGGCAAAATGATGGATGATTTCCTGCATCAAGAGCAGGCCGGGACTGAATTTCGCGCTGCCTGACAAAGTGTAGGTGTTGAACATCGTCGAGAAGCGGTGGCCATCGGCAGCCAAGGCGAAGATCGCGATCACTTCCTCGTCGCATTCGAGCGCATGGATTTCGATGACACGGCCGCCGTGGGACAGCCTTGTCATGCAGGCGGCGCGGATGAATTTCTCCACGGCGCGTTCGGCGAACACATTGGACTGCTTCCGCTCGGCCAACCGCTCCGACTTCACGCGGAAGAACCAGTCGAGCAGGCGGTCGATGTCGGCATCAGCGGAGGCGACGTGATAGCGGTAGCCGGTCAGCTCCAGCAGTTTGCGCTGCTTGAGCTTCATGCGGCGGGAGAGATTGCCGACCAGGTTCAAGGCCGTTGCGCCCGGCTCGATTGTGCGCATCGGGCAGTTCAAGACCAGGGGCTCGTGAGGCAGCAGCGCCAGCGGGTTCTGCACGCCGCGCCACTGCGCCGGCTGCTGGCGCAACGCCAGCACGTCGACTTTGTCACGCTTGGCGAGCATCGCCATGAATGCGTGGAGATCGGCCTTCGTGGCACCGGAAGCGAACCCGCGCTCCCACAGGCCCATATTGAAGGTTGCGTGCTCGCCCCCCATGAAGCTCGCGCGGCGCACGCCGAAGGCCGTTTGCAGAGCAAGCGGCAGCAAGCCCCGTGCTTGGCCATCGCCGTCACGCGCGATAACGATGAAAGGCGACAGTCCCGCGCGCTCACCGACCTCACGCTGCCACGGGGCGAGGAAGTCGAACCGCTGAAAGGGCGTGATGGAATGACTCGAGTTCTCAAGACTCCGCCAGATCGTCTCGGCGGCGTCGAGATCGTGGACGACGTCGACGGCGGCGATGCGCGTTGCTCGCGCCGTCCGGCTTTCGATCGCGATCATCGCCAAGCTCTGTCGTGGTGTATAGTCGCAGCGGGCTGAGGCCGTCCAGTCGGCGCCGATCTGAGCGTAATTCGATGTCGGGACAAAATTGGCAAAAATGCCGCAGGACCAGAGAACTGGGATTACCTCCATCGTTTATTCGTTGGTCATGAAGCTGTCGTTTCCGTTTCGGATACACCTGCCTTCAGGCTCCATGTTGACAACGGAAGCACGTATTCGGCGGCCACGTGGTCAACACACCGCCACGGCTCATCTCGTGATATCAAGCTGCGATGGCGGATCACTTGGTACAGCCCGGCATGATCGAAATTGCGATCGAGCCTAGGCCGAAGGCCGACCATCAGCGGCTCGAGGCTGCGCTTGCCGACGCCATTCAGCGCGATCTCGGCCTCGGTGCAGCAGCTGTCGGGCGGGCTGGGCTCAGTCTCTGCGGCGGCGGCGATCGCCGGCGTTCTCAAATTCCGAGCATCGGCCGACGTGTTCAGCCAATCGCAAACATGTCGGCACGCTCAATGATCAGATCGCGGAATAGTCTCGCGCGGTGCGACATCCAATGCGGGTCAGGATAGACGAGATGCATCGGGAGCGATGGTACCGCATAATCCGGCAGCAGATGAACAAGCCGGCCTGCGGCGATGTGTTCGACGGCGCACCAGCTTGGCAGCACCGCGACGCCGAGGCCCTCAACCGTCGCGAGCGTCATCACGTCGGCGTCGTCGCAGGTCATGGACGGCGCGATCTCGACCACATGGCGGCCGGTCTCGGCTTCGAACGTCCACTGGTTCCGCGGCGACAAGCGCGAATACGTTACGCTCGGCATGCGGCGCAGATGGTCGGGGAGGAGCGGGGCTTGATGCCGTGCGAGCAGTGAAGGGGCCGCCACCAGGAGGCGCTTGATGGTGCCGACGCGCCGCGCCACCAGCGAGCTGGAGTTCAGCATTCCGATCCGAATTGCCAGTTCCGTCCCGGTCTCCACCAGGTCTACGAACTGCTCGGTGAAGCTCACATCGAGCCGCACGTCGGGATAGCGGCGAAGATACTCCGCGAAAATGCCGCGGAAAAAATACCGACCGAACGAGGTCGGCACAGTGATCCGCAAGGTCCCCGACGGACCGCGAACCCGGCTCTGCGCCGGCGTGCTGGCACTTTCCAACAGCGCGACGATGTCCTTGGCGAGCTTGAGCACGCGATCGGCCTCCGGCGTCGGACGAACCTTGCGCGTAGTGCGGACGAACAGCCGGCAGCCGAACTCCGCCTCCAACAGCGCCACGCGCTTGCTGATGGCCGGCTGTCCGAGGCCCAGATCGCTCGCGGCCTGGCTGAAGCTGCCGGCCTCCATCACGCGAATGAAGGTTTGCAGCGCATCGATCCGATCCATGCATTCCTCCCAGGAATTTGTAATATTCTTATCATTCCCTACATGAGCACAGTCGATCCGGTCTAGCCTCTCGGTAACCAGGGAGGATCAACAATGAACAAATCGATCGGGATCGTCGGCGCCGGAATCGGCGGCCTGCATCTGGCTCTTTATCTGCAACAGCACGGGATCCAGGCGACGGTGCTGACCGACCGCACTCCGGAGCAGTACGCCTCGGCACGGCTGATGAACACGGTCGCCCATCACAGCGTCACCATCGCGCGTGAGAACGAGCTAGGCGTGAACCATTGGGATGACGCGGCCACGATCTACCACCACCACGACCATTTCTTTAATTTCCCAGGCAACGGGCTGCTGTTTCGCGGCGCGTTCAAGAAGCCGAGCCGGGCAGTGGATTACCGCATGTACCTGCCCGCGCTGATGAAGGATTTCGAGCATCGCGGCGGCAGCATCGAATATGCCAGCATCCAGGACGACGACATCCCGGCTCTGGTTTCACGCTTTGACCTTCTCGTCGTGTCGACCGGCAAGGGTGCGCTCGGGCGAATGTTCGCCCATCGGCCGGAGTTGTCCCCCTACAGCCAGCCACAGCGCCTGCTCTGCGTGGGCATCTATGACGGCGTCGATCACGGCAGCCCGAACGGTGACGACCCGCGCGGTGTCACGCTCTCGGTGTCGCCCGGACATGGCGAGATGATCGTCATTCCGACGCTGTCATTCAACGGCATGAAGACAGCGCTCCTGATGGAGAACATTCCCGGCGGCGACATGGCCGATCTGGTCTCGCTGAACTACGACGCGGACCCTGCAGCCTTCCGCCAGACAATTCTCGACAAGCTGGAAAAGCATCATCCGCACACCTACAACCGGATCGATACCCATCGCTTCGGGCTTGCCCAGCCGCTCGACCTGCTGCAAGGCGCGGTGGTGCCGACCGTGCGGCAGTCATCGGTCGCCGTCGATGGCGAGAAATTCGCCGTCGCGCTGGGCGACGTCCATTCAGTGGTCGACCCGTTGATGGGCCAAGGCGCCAACATCGCCTCCTACGCCGCCTTCGAACTCGGCAAGGCGATCGTGGAAACGGTGGCCTTCGACGCTCGCTTCGTTGAAGAGGTGGATCGCGCCCGCGAAAATCGCGTGTTCGCGGCTGCGCGCTGGACGAATCTGATGCTGCGGCCGCCGTCCGAGGCGATGGGTCGGCTGATCCTCACCATGGCGCAGGACCGAGAACTCTGCGACGAGTTCACCGATAATTTCAACTACCCGGAGCGCCAGTGGGATCGCGTCGCGACCGACAAGCGCATCCACGCTTGGATCGACAGGCGCGCGCCGCTCGCCGCCTGACGCAACAATGATCGCGAGCCGGCCGTACGGTCCACTTGCACCAGGCAGCTGCCTGCCGAAAAACCATCGCTCGAGCCACACGCCGAAAGGCGCGACCTCTTGCCGTTTCGCCATGGAGCGCTATCGATGAACCCGCATCCCGATCCGGCGAGCTTCCGGGAGGCCGCTGCGCGCTTCCCCACAGGCGTGACAGTCGTGGCGAGCATCGACCGCGACGGCACTCCGGTCGGCATGACGGCCAACACCTTCACAACCGTCTCCACCAAACCGCCGACCGTGCTGGTGTCGGTGATGCGAGGGCGGACCTGGCAGGCGATCATGGATTCGAAGCGTTACGCCGTGAATGTCCTTCACGCGGAAGATCTCGCACTCTGCGCGCACTTCTCCGGCAGACCGCGGGCCGAAGGCTCGCAATCGCTGGTCGAACGGGAAGAGTTTCCCGTCCTGCTGCAAGCGATCGCCCAGTTCGCTTGCGACGTGGTCCGGTCAATTGACGTCGCCGACCACACGCTATTCATTGGCGAGGTCCGCTGGTGCCGGCAGCGAGACGGTTCCCCGCTCGCCTTTTATTCCAGCCGATTCTACAACGGGCTCGGTGCGGCGATCATGCCCGCGGAGACGATCGCCTATCCCGCCGACGGATGGGCGATCTAGGCGAAGCGCGAAGCCTTCGCGCGACGAACCCTGTAGAACCCGAAATTTGCGGCGCACTGGAGCGGTGGCCACCCGGGAGAACGGTCGCAAGCGCCAGCTGAGCAGGATGCCTACTAAGCTCGTCTCAAAAGGCCGTCCTGAGGTGCTGGAATGAAGATCGGGGACAGAGTCGAAGTCATGGCGATTCCGGATGCGCTACCGGAGCACATGGGAACGCAGGCGCTCTTCATGAAGTGCCTCGGCCGCCATTTTCCGATCGTCGATCTCAAAGAAGATCTGGTCGAGCTCGAAGTCGGCGAGGTCCTCGGGGGAGCCAAGCTACATGCACTCCATTTGGATCGAACGAGAATACGTCCGTCTCGCCTGACGGAGGAAATGCGCAAACGGTCGCGTACCGGAAACCGAGGCCGATGTAGCTAGGTTGGGCGGCGGTATCATCGCCATCTCACCTGCTCTCGCTGGGTTACGGCTTCGCCGCACCCCCTCCGGATACTGAGCGATTTCAATCGCTTAAAAAGGGGGTGGTGCCCAGGAAAGGACTCGAACCTTCACGGCCGTTAAGCCACTGGCACCTGAAGCCAGCGCGTCTACCAATTCCGCCACCTGGGCATGTGGAGCGGCTTAGTAAGGATCGGTTGCGCGCTTGTCAAATTCGCGATTGGAAATTCAAATACCCTGTACAGGATAAGGCCGATGGCGTATCGCCAGACGGTTAACCCACGTCAATCGCTCTCGAATCCCACAGGAATCACCCCATGGCATCGAACCTGGACACGCTGGTCACGGTCTTCGGCGGATCGGGTTTTCTGGGGCGGAACGTGGTCCGGGCGCTCTGCAAGCGCGATTACCGCGTCCGAGTCGCGGTGCGGCGGCCTGAACTGGCCGGCCACCTGCAGCCGCTCGGCCGTGTCGGGCAGATTCATGCCGTCCAGGCCAATGTGCGTTACCCGGCCTCGGTCGAGGCGGCGATGCGCGATTCGCATATCGCCATCAACCTGGTCGGCATCCTGGCCGAGGGCGGCGGGCAGAGCTTCAATGCCGTGCAGGTGAAGGGCGCCGAGAGCATCGCCAAGGCGGCGGCCGCTGCCGGCGGACGGATGGTCCACGTCTCGGCGATCGGGGCCGACGCGGATTCGCCCTCGAGCTATTTCCGCGCCAAGGCGGAGGGCGAGGCGGCGGTGCTGGCGGCCTTGCCACAGGCCACCATCATGCGGCCGTCGCTGCTGTTCGGACCCGAGGATCAGTTCACCAACCGCTTTGCGGCGCTGGCACGGATGTCACCGGTGCTGCCGCTGGTCGGCGGCGGGGTCAACACGGTGCAGCCGGCCTATGTCGGCGACGTCGCGGTCGCCGTGGCCAATGCCGTGGACGGCAAGGCGAAGCAGGGCGCAGCTTACGAGCTCGGCGGGCCGGAAGTGCTGACCATGCGCGAGGTGATGCAGATCATCCTCAAGATCACCCAGCGCGATCGCATGCTGGCGCCGCTGCCGTTCGGCCTCGCCAAGTTCCAGTCGTATTTCCTGCAGTTCGCGCCGGGGCCGTTCACGCTGACGCCGGACCAGGTCGAGATGCTGCGTTCGGACAATGTGGTGTCCGACGCCGCCAAGGCCGCCGGCCTGACCTTCACAGGCCTCGGCATCTCGCCGGATTCGATGGAAGCGATCGCCCCGCAATATCTCTGGCGCTTCCGCGCGACGGGCCAGTTCCAGAAGAAGAGCGCGTAGGCAGCTCTCTCCACTTGTCGTCCCGGCGAAGCCACGCGAGAGCCGGGACGGGCACTGCCCCACTACGCTTGCCCACGCACGCAGCGTTTTTCCCGTCATCCTGAGGTGCGAGCGAAGCGAGCCTCGAAGGATGCACGGCCACAGTCGGGCCGTCGCCCTTCGAGACGGCCGCTTTGCGGCCTCCTCAGGGTAACGGTGATGGGATGGAGTCCGTCGCGCCTTACCGTCCCATCGCCAGCGCGATCAGGCCGAGCGTGCCGACGATCACACGCCACCAGGCGAAGAAGGTGAAGCCGCGGCGGGTGACGAAGTTGAGGAACGCCCGCACCACGATCATCGCCGTGATGAACGACACCACGAAGCCGACCGCGATGACGCTGAGATTGTCGGAGGTGAAGTCGGCGCGGTTCTTGTAGAAATCATAGGCGAACGCGCCGACCATGGTCGGGATCGCGAGGAAGAACGAGAACTCCGCCGCCGAGCGCTTGTCGGCGCCGAGCAGCATCGCCGCCACGATGCTGGCGCCCGAGCGCGACACGCCGGGAATCATCGCCAGGCACTGCGCGACGCCGATCCAGAAATACATCAGCAGCGGGAATCGGGTCGCATCGTCCTCGTACACTTTGAGATCGAGCTGATCGACCCACAGCAGCACGGCGCCGCCGACGATCAGCGTGAAGCAGACCACCCACGGATTGAACAGGAACTCCTTGATGTATTTGCCGGCGATCAGGCCGATCACGACGGCAGGCAGGAACGCCACCAGCACGCCGATCACGAAGCGGCGGTCGTCGGGATTGGTGAACATGCCGAGCGCGACGCGCCACAATTTGACGAAGTAGAGCGCGAGGATCGCGAGGATCGCGCCGAGCTGAATCAGGATCGCAAAGCTCTTCCAGAAATTGCCTTCGCCCAGATTGAAGAAGCGCTCCGCAAGCAGCAGGTGGCCTGTCGAGGAGACCGGCAGGAACTCCGTGACGCCCTCGATGATGCCGAGAATCACCGCCCGCAGCATATCCGTCATCATGTTGTGGCCTGCCCTGTGTGGAAAACGGGATTCTTCTCGCTTATTCGCACATTGGCCGCAATCGCAAAAAATCGTCAAACAATGGGTTACCCGGCCGATTTGCTGAGCTATAGCGTTTTTGTGACCCGCACCATCTGCGGGGATGGCTACCGGTTTGCGTGCTGACGCGACATAGAGACGACCGGAACTGGTCTGGCCAAAGCACAGGTCCAGGCCGCACAGGTTGATGATTTCTTAAGCGCCGCGAAACTACCAAGGGCTTCATGTATACGCTGTATCACCATCCCTTCTGTCCGCATTCGCGCTTCATTCGGCTCGTGCTCGGCGAGTATGGGCTCGATTTGCGCCTTGTGGAGGAACGGGTGTGGGAACGGCGCGAGGCGTTCCTGGCGCTCAATCCGGCGGCCACCACGCCGGTGCTGATCGCCGAGGGTTTTCCGCCGATCCCGGGTGCGCCTGTGATCGCCGAATATGTCGACGAGGCGCATGGCCTCGATGCCGGCGATCGGCGGCTGTTGCCGACCTCGACGGCCGAGCGCGTCGAGGTGCGCCGGCTGATGGCGTGGTTCAACGAAAAATTCTTCGAGGAAGCCTCCAACCCGCTGGTGACCGAGCGGATCTACAAGCGCTTCATGAGCGAGGACAATGGCGGCGGTCCGCCGGCCCCCGACGTCATGCGCGCCGCCAAGGTCAATGTGCGCTATCATCTGAGCTATATCGGCTGGCTGGCGAAGACGCGGAACTACCTCGCCGGCGACCGCCTCACCTACGCGGATCTCGCCGCCGCGGCGCATCTCTCGGCGATCGACTATCTGGGCGACGTGCCATGGAGCGAGGACGACGCGGCAAAGTCGTGGTACGCGCGGGTGAAGTCCCGCCCGTCGTTCCGCCCGCTGCTCAGCGAATGGCTGGCGGGGGTGCCGGCGTCGCGCACCTATGTGGACCTCGACTTCTGAACCCGGCGGTCAGGCTCTCCCCTTCCGATCTCAAGGCGGCGCTTCAGCGCGAGGCACGCGCGCTCGGCTTCGATGCCATCGGCTTCACCGCGCCTGACGCGACCAGCGAAGCCGGAAAATATTTCCTCGAATTCCTCGGCTCCGGCGGCCATGGCGACATGGACTGGCTCGCCGCCAATCCGGAGCGGCGCGCCGATCCGCGCGTGCTGTGGGGCGGCGTGCGCTCGATCATCATGCTCGGCGTCAATTACGGGCCGGACGACGACCCGCTCGACATCCTCGCGCGCCGGTCGCGTGGCGCGATCTCGGTCTATGCGCAGGGCGACGACTATCACGACGTGATCAAGAAGCGGCTGAAGATCCTGGCGCGCTGGCTCGCCACGATCACCGGCGACGAGGTGAAGGTGTTCGTCGACACCGCCGCGGTCATGGAGAAGCCGCTCGCCCAGGCGGCCGGCATCGGCTGGCAGGGCAAGCACACCAATCTCGTGTCGCGCGAATTCGGCTCGTGGCTGTTTCTCGGGGCGATCTATTCGGCGACCGAGCTGCCGCGCGATGATGCCGAGGCCGATCATTGCGGCAGCTGCCGCGCCTGCCAGGACATCTGCCCGACCGCAGCGTTCCCCGCGCCCTACAAGCTCGATGCGCGGCGCTGCATCTCGTATCTGACGATCGAGAACAAGGGTCCGATTCCGCACGAATTCCGCAAGAGCATCGGCAACCGCATCTATGGCTGCGACGATTGCCTCGCGGTGTGTCCGTGGAACAAGTTCGCGCAAGCGGGGCGCGAGCAGAAGCTCGCCGCGCGCGATACGTTGCGGGCGCCGGCGCTCGCCGATCTCGCACGGCTGGATGATGCCGCCTTCCGCGCTCTGTTCACGAAGTCGCCGGTCAAGCGCATCGGCCGCGACCGCTTCATCCGCAATGTGCTGATCGCGATCGGCAACTCCGGCGATGCAAGTCTTGCCGGCGAAGCGCGGCGTTTGCTCGACGATGCGAGCCCGCTGGTGCGCGGCGCCGCGGTGTGGGCGCTGTCGCAGCTGATCACGCGCGATGCGTTCGCCGCGCTGGCGTCGCGGGCCGGCGGCGAGCCCGACGTCACGGTGCAGCAGGAGTGGCGCGCGGCTCTGTCCCCTCATCCTGAGGAGCGCGCAGCGCGTCTCGAAGGATGAGGCCACAGACCGGGCCTCATGGTTCGAGACGCCGCTACGCGGCTCCTCACCATGAGGGTGAAGAGTCTTGATTTCATCGCGCTGTTCCCGTCATGGTCGCGCGCCATGACAAACCAGCCCTTCTTCACCAGGCACGGCGACGGCTTCATGCCGACACCAGTTGCGAACGGACCGTGGAGTCCGGAATCCCTGCACGGCCGCGTCGTGATCGGCCTGCTCGCCTTCGTCATCGAGGAGCGCCACGGCTCCGACGATTTCGTCCCCGCCCGGCTGACCGTCGACATGTTCCGGCTGCCCAACATCACGACGCCGATCGAGGTGACGACCAAGCTCGTGCGCGACGGCATGCGCATCAAGATGATCGAGGCCGAGTTTGTCTCCGGCGGCACCAGCATGGCGCGCGCCTCCTGCCAATTGTTGCGCAAGACGGAAAATGCCCCCGGCAATGTGTGGTCGCCGCGGAACTGGCAGGTGCCGGCGCCGGCGGAGATTCCGAAGCCGACCGATCCGAGGCTCGGCATGAACGGCAAATGGGAGACGCGGCCGATCGTCGGCCACATGGGCTCGCTCGGCGAGCGACGGCTCTGGATGAGCGAGGTGCGCGAGCTCGTCGCGGGCGTGAAGATGACGCCATTCGTCCATGTCGCGACCGGCGCGGATTTCGCCAGCCCCTTCGCCAATGCCGGCGACCAGGGCCTCGGCTACATCAACAGCGACGTCACGATCTATCTGCATCGTTTGCCGGTGACCAACTGGATCGGCTTCGAGGTCGTCAACCACCACGCCACGGACGGCATCGCGATCGGCGAATGCTGGCTCTATGACGAGAAGGGCCCGATCGGCACCTCCACCGTGGCGGCGCTCGCCCAGCGCAAGCCGATGACCAATCCGCCACCGCCGTAATTCTCCGCCGTCATTCCGGGGCATCGCGCAGCGATGAACCCGGAATCTCGCGCCAACACTTCTGGATTCCGGGTTCGCGCTTCGCGCGCCCCGGAATGACGTCAAACCAGATGCCGCTGCATCTCCGGCCGCGCTTTCAGCTCCGCGCCCTGCTTGCCGACGATCTTGGCGATGCGCTCCGGCGCGAAGTTCAAATCGACGAACGCCGGCGCGGTGTTGGCGACCTCGTGGTACTCCGTGATCTTGCCGTCGCGCAGCCGCATAATCGCGACGCCCTCGAACATCGCGCGGGCCCCCTTGGCTTCCGGCAAGGTCGAGCGGTAGCTGAACGTGTAGCGCGCATAGAGCGTTGCGCCGTCACTGACGGGATCGTGCATCACCCAGCGGAAATCGGTCGCAGTGCGGTAGAACCAGTCGTCGATCATCTCGGCGATTTTGCCGTGGCCCTTGAAGGCACCGTAGAACACATCGTGATAGACGCCGTCCTCGGTGAAGAGATTCGCAAAGGCCTTGCCGTTGCGTTGCTCGACCGCGTCGCAGAACGCGCGCAGCATTGTCGTGGTGTCCATTGGCGTCTCCCTCGCGTGCGGCCATCCTTCGAGGCTCGCTTCGCTCGCACCTCCAGCGACAAAGGCAAAGCCTTTGCGCAGGATGACGTCTTTCTCCGTAGCCGTCACCCCCGCGCAACGGCGAAGCCGTTGTCGCTGGAGGAGGCCGCGAAGCGGCCGTCTCGAAGGGCGGGGCGTGGCTAGATCTCCGCCACCGCGGCGATGATCCGGGCGATGTCCTGCGGCCGCGAGAGGCGGTGGTCGCCGTCCTGGATCATGGTGAGCACGACGTCCTCGGCCGGCAGGCGGTGCACCAGCGCGAAGGCGTGCTTCCACGGCACGTCGGGATCCTGCGCGCCCTGCAGGATGCGCACCGGGCAACCGACGTCGATCTTGCTGCCGAGCAGCAGGTGGTTGCGGCCCTCCTCGATCAGGTTGCGGGTGATCGGATAGGGCGTGCCGTCGCCATATTCGGACGGACGCAGCCACATGCCATTGGCCTCGATCTCGGCGCGGACCTCCGGCGAGAACGCCTTCCACATCAGCTCCTCGGTGAAGTCGGGCGCCGGCGCGATCAGCACGAGGCCGGCGAGCTGTGCTTTCCCGTTCCCGCGCCTGGCGATCTCACGCGCAAGCAGCAGCGCCATCCAGCCGCCCATCGAGGACCCGATCACGACCTGCGGCCCGTTGCAGAACTGCGAGAACACGGCCACGCTCTCCTCGAGCCAGCGGCCGATGGTGCCGTCGGCGAACTCGCCGCCGGATTCGCCATGCCCGGAATAGTCGAACCTGACCGAACTGCGGCCGTGCTCGGCCGCCCACGCATCGAGCGCCAGCGCCTTGGTGCCGGCCATGTCGGACTTGAAGCCGCCGAGCCAGAAAAGGCCGGGATTGCTGCCGGCACGGGCCCGCACAGCGATCCGGCGCGCCTCGCTGCCCTCGCCGACCTCGATGAAGGCAGGTTCCTGTTCCGATGCGGCGGTTTGGCTCATGGTTCGGTCACTCGCGTGTCAGACATCCGCTTTTCAATTGTCGCGCAGCACCGGTCAACGGCTGCAAGCCCCGTCTTGCGGAGCAGACGCGCCCGCTATATGTGCCGGGCGTGGCCAAAATGCCTCGCAATTGGCGGTTTTGCCGCTTAAAGAAGCGAGTTCGCTTGCCCGTCGCAGCATCTTGCTTCAAAATATCCGCCTTCCCTTTCACAACTTTGGAGAGTTACCCATTCGCCGTCCCAATAGAGCCCCGCCCACAGTCGCCAAAGAAGGGCCGCGCACCAATGACGAGATTCGCAACGCACAGATCCAGCTGATCGATGCGGAGGGTGTCAATCAGGGCACCGTAGAAACCATGGTGGCCATCAAGATGGCCATGGAAGCCGGCATGGATCTCGTCGAGATTTCGCCGAATACCAGCCCTCCCGTCTGCAAGATCATGGACTACGGGAAGTACAAGTATTCCGCGCAGAAGAAGGCTGCCGAAGCTCGCAAGAAGCAGAAGGTCGTCGAGATCAAGGAGATCAAGCTCCGCCCGATGATCGACGATCACGACTATGACGTGAAGATGCGCGCGATGCAGCGCTTCTTCGAGGAAGGCGACAAGGTCAAGATCACCTTGCGCTACCGCGGTCGTGAGATGGCGCACCAGGAGATCGGCACCAAGCTGTTGGACAAGGTGAAGGCCGACGTCGCCGAATTCGCCAAGGTCGAGCAGGACGCGAAGTTCGAGGGCCGCCAGGTCGTGATGGTGCTGGCGCCGCGCTAGTTCGAATTTGTCGCTTTGTTGAAATGAAATGGCCCGTCAGGCGATCTGGCGGGCTGTTTCGTATCTCGGGCGCCCCTTATGGCGCGGTGGTGCCAACCTCCCCTTGAAAAGGGGAGGTCGATTTGCTCGCCAGAGCAAAGCGGGTGGGGATCTGCTCTCTCCACGAGCAGCGACGCCGCGGCCGACCCCCACCCCGGCCTTCCCCCTTTCAGGGGGAAGGGGAAGACCGATCCGCCCCGATTCCCCGCTGCAAACGTTGCAAAACCGCCGATCCTCTGTCATAAGCCGGGCCTTCGCCGCCCGGCTGATCAAGGGCTGCCGTGGCGACGGTTCGTGCAGGTTCTTTCAATTCGGAAAAAACCTTAGCACTTTCAACGCTCTAACGAGCATTTTAGCCGGCCGGACGCCTCTCGGGGCGATTTTCGTGCTGTGCGACAGGAGAGCCAAATGCCCAAGTTGAAGACCAAGTCGGGCGCTAAAAAGCGCTTCAAGGTGACTGCCACTGGCAAAGTCATGCACGCCCAGCGCGGCAAGCGCCACGGCATGATCAAGCGGACGAAGAAGCAGATCCGTCAGCTCCGCGGCACCCGTGTGCTGTTCAAGACCGACGGCGACAACGTCAAGAAGTACTTCTTGCCGAACGCCTGATCGCACCGATCGCTTGAACCCTCGCCGCGACTGCGCGGCGCCCCGTCACCTCTTCCAGATCAAGGATTTCCGTCATGTCTCGCGTCAAACGCGGTGTGACCGCTCACGCCAAGCACAAGAAAGTCTACAAGGCCGCCAAGGGCTATTACGGCCGCCGCAAGAACACCATCCGCGTTGCCAAGCAGGCCGTCGAAAAGGCCGGCCAGTACGCCTTCCGCGACCGCAAGCGCAAGAAGCGCACCTTCCGCGCGCTCTGGATCCAGCGCATCAACGCCGCGGTCCGTCCGTTCGGCATGACCTACAGCGTGTTTATCAACGGCCTCTCCAAGTCGGGCGTCGTCGTCGACCGCAAGGTGCTGTCGGACCTCGCGATCCACGAGCCGGTTGCGTTCCAGGCGATCGCCGAAAAGGCCAAGGCCGCGCTGGCCGCCTGATCCTGGCGGGCGGCCCTAACGCGATTTGGGGCCCGCCTTCAGCGCCTTCTGCGAATAGCGCTGGGCGACGATCGCCCGGCAGAACGCCGTGAACGAGCGGTACATGGTGCCGCTTTCGTTGTCGTATTTGTGGTCGCAGCGCTTGAGCTGGCCGGCATAGGCCTTCTTCTGCGACGCTCCGAGGCCGGCCAGGAAGTCCCCCTCGCACCTCTTCTCGACCACGGCGCCGAATTGGACGTCTCCGCTGGCGCCGTATTCGCACGCCTCGAAGATCTTCATCGCGCGGTTGCAGCTCGGCGCCTTCTCCAGCTCCGCGATGATGTCGTCCATCTGGGTCGATTTGGCGGGGCATTCCTCGGTCGCGGCATGCACGGTGGTGAGCATCAACAGCACCGCCGGCACGGCCAGGCAAGATCGCAGCAACATCGCGTGGGCCTCCTTGAACTCCCCCTTGGGTAGCCCGGCCTCCGCGCGGGGTTCAATGCTGCCGGCCATCGGCCCGAAATGACCGGCTTTTTGCTTGACGTTACCGCCTTCGGGCGGCGACAACCCAGCCGAATTTTGGCGCATGGCACCGGTTCGGGTAGCGGTACTTCCCACCAGATCATGCTCCGCTCAAGCGCAGGAATTGACCGTGTCCGACCTCGCAACGCTCGAACAATCCATCCTCGACCAGATCGCCTCAGCCGCTGACGAGGCCGCGCTCGAGGCGGTCCGCGTCTCGGCGCTCGGCAAGAAGGGCTCGATCTCGGCACTCCTTGCGACCCTTGGAAAAATGTCGCCGGAGGAGCGCAAGACCGAGGGCGCGAAGATCAACCTCGCCAAGGATGCGGTGACGCAGGCGCTCGCGGCCAAGCGCGACGTGCTGAAAGCGGCCGCGCTCGATGCGCGCCTCGCCGCCGAGACCATCGACGTCACGCTGCCGCTGCGCGAGGCGCCGGCGGAGACCGGCCGCATCCATCCGCTGAGCCAGGTCTGGGACGAGCTCACCACGATCTTCGCCGACATGGGCTTTGCGGTCGCCGAGGGACCCGACATCGAGACCGACGACTACAACTTCACCAAGCTGAACTTCCCGATCGGCCATCCGGCGCGCGAGATGCACGACACCTTCTTCTTCAACCCGAAGGAGGACGGCTCGCGCATGCTGCTGCGGACCCACACCTCGCCGGTGCAGGTGCGCACCATGCTGACCCAGCAGCCGCCGATCCGCGTGATCTGCCCGGGCCGCACCTATCGCATCGATTCCGACGCGACGCACACGCCGCAATTCCATCAGGTCGAGGGCCTCGTGATCGACAAGGGCTCGCATCTCGGCCACCTCAAATGGATCCTGCACGAATTCTGCAAGGCGTTCTTCGAGGTCGACCACATCAACATGCGGTTCCGGCCGTCGTTCTTCCCGTTCACCGAGCCGTCGCTCGAGGTCGACATCCAGTGCCGCCGCGACAAGGGCGAGATCCGCTTCGGCGAGGGCGAGGACTGGCTGGAGATTCTCGGCTGCGGCATGGTGCACCCCAACGTGCTGCGCGCCTGCGGCCTCGATCCCGACGTTTACCAGGGTTTTGCCTGGGGCATGGGCATCGACCGCATCGCGATGCTGAAATACGGCATCGCCGACCTGCGCCAATTGTTCGACAGCGACGTGCGCTGGCTCAGCCACTACGGCTTCAAGCCGCTCGACATCCCGTCGATCGCGGGAGGGCTGAGTACGTGAGCGATAAGGCTCCTCAAAATCCTTGGACTGCGGAAAAGTTGGCCGCTCTTGATCTCGCCAAGCTAAAGGTGATCCGAGAGAACGCTGAACGCAAACATGCGGTCGATCTCGTCGCAATGTGTGACGCCGAAATTGCGGCGCGTCGACCAGCGTCGACCCCACGCGCTAACAATCCGATCCGCCGCGAATCAGGCGACGTGGTCACCGAATATCACTTCGTTTGCCGGAGCGATCGGGGCGTAACGTTTAATCCAGACGGCACTTTCTGGAGCACGTCGTGGGTTGTTGCGGAAGACGTCATCAAGAAAAGCCAGCGATATGGAGCGAAGCTTGCGCTCCATAATTCGAAATCTGAGCAATCTTATCGTCAAGGCACCATCAAGGAATATCGCCGCATCGGCGATTTCGCGGACGGTGAAGTAGAGACAAGAATCGATTTCCTTGTTGCACCCGATGACACACCACTCGATTGGGCAGGATCTGGCACAGGCGAGAAAGGTTACAAACGGATCAAGTCGACAGGAAATGCTTCGACCAGCAATTTGATTGATAGCGAGCCGTCATGAAGTTCACCCTCTCCTGGCTGAAGGAACATCTCGAGACCGACGAGCCGCTCGACAAGCTCGCCGACAAGCTCACCATGATCGGGCTCGAGGTCGAGAGCATCGAGGACAAGGCGAAGGCGCTCGCGCCGTTCACCATCGCGCGCGTGATCTCGGCCGAGCAGCATCCGAATGCGGACCGGCTGCGCGTCTGCATGGTCGACACCGGCGACGGGGCTGAGCCGGTGCAGGTGGTGTGTGGCGCGCCGAATGCGCGAGCCGGGCTGATCAGCGTGTTCTCGCCGCCCGGCACCTATATCCCCGGTAAGAACATCACGCTCGGCGTCGGCACCATCCGCGGCGTCGAGAGCCGCGGCATGCTGTGCTCTGCAGCCGAGCTGCAGATCTCCGAGGACCACGACGGCATCATGGAGCTGCCCGCGGACGCGCCGCTCGGCAAGGGCTATGCCGACTGGGCCGGACTCGGCGATCCCACCATCGAGATCAATCTGACGCCGAACCGGCAGGACTGCACCGGCGTGCACGGCATCGCGCGCGATCTGTCCGCCGCCGACATGGGCAAGTTCAAAGACCCCGGCATCAGGCCGATCAAGGGCGAATTCCCCTGCCCGGTCCAGGTCAAGGTGGAAGACGCCACGCTGTGTCCGGGCTTCGCGCTGCGGCTGGTGCGCGGCGTGAAGAACGGCCCGTCGCCGGAATGGCTGCAGAAGCGGCTGACCTCGATCGGGCTACGCCCGATCAACGCGCTGGTCGACATCACCAACTTCATGACCTACGACCGCGCCCGCCCGCTGCACGTGTTCGACGCCAAGAAGGTGCAGGGCAACCTCACCGTCCGGCGCGCGAAAGACGGCGAGACCCTGCTCGCGCTCGACGGCCGCACCTACACGCTCGACAGCAACATCTGCGTGATTGCCGATGAGCACGGCGTCGAATCGCTTGCCGGCATCATGGGCGGCGAGGCCTCGGGCTGCGACGACAACACCACCGACGTGCTGATCGAATCGGCGCTCTGGAACGAGATCAACATCGCGCAGACCGGCCGCAAGCTCGGCATCAATTCGGACGCGCGCTATCGCTTCGAGCGCGGCGTCGATCCGGCCTTCATGGTGCCCGGGCTCGAGCTCGCGACCAAACTGGTGCTGGAGCTGTGCGGCGGCACGCCGTCCGACAACGTCGTGGTCGGCAAGCAGTTCGGCGAGGATCGCGTCATCGATTTCCCGCTCAGTGAAGTGAAGCGCCTTGCCGGCATCGAGGTGCCGCTGGTCGAGGTCAAGCTGATCCTCACCCGGCTCGGCTTCATGCTGGCCGGCAACGGCCCCGTGGTGAAGATCGCGATCCCGTCCTGGCGCACCGACGTGCACGGCAAAGCCGACATCGTCGAGGAGATCGTGCGCATCGTCGGCGTCGACAAGGTGCCGATGACGCCGTTCGAGCGCGGCGAGGAGCCGCGCAAGCCGGTGCTGACGCCGATGCAGCTGCGCACCCGCCGCGCCAAGCGCGCGCTCGGCGTGCGCGGCATGGTGGAAGCCGTGACCTGGTCGTTCATCACCAATGACGCGGCAAAACTGTTCGGCGGCGGCCAGAGCGAGCTCGTGCTCGCCAACCCGATCGCGGCCGATCTCTCCGACATGCGGCCGAGCCTGCTGCCCGGCCTCGTCGCGGCGGCTCAGGCCAACATCAACCGCGGCTATCCTGACGTGGCGCTGTTCGAGGTCGGCCAGGTGTTCCGCGGCGACCGCCCGGAGGACCAGCTGGTGGCCGCCTCCGGCGTGCGCCATGGCTTCGCCTCGTCGAAGGGGATCGGACGGCACTGGACCGGCTCGGCTGTGGCGGATGCGATGGATGCCAAGGCCGACGCCTTCGCCGTGCTGGCGGCCGCCGGCGCGCCGATGCAGGCACTGCAGATCGTCCCCGGCGGCCCGGCCTGGCTGCATCCGGGGCGCTCCGGCACCATCCAGATCGGTCCGCAGAATGTGCTCGGCACTTTCGGCGAGCTGCATCCGCGCGCGGCGGAGGCGCTCGGCGCCGACGGCCCGATGATCGTGTTCGAGGTGATCCTCGAGCGCATCCCGCAAGGCAAGCAGCGGGCGACGCGCGCCAAGCCGGTGCTGGAGCTCTCGGCATTCCAGCCGGTGTCGCGCGACTTCGCCTTCATCGTCGACCGCGGCGTCAAGGCGGGCGACATCGTCCGCGCGGCGCAGAATGTCGACAAGAAGCTGATCACTGATGTGACCGTGTTCGACGTCTACGAAGGCAAGGGCATCGACCCCGACAAGAAGTCGATCGCGATCGCGGTGACGATCCAGCCGCGCGAGAAGACGATGACCGACCAGGAGATCGACGCCGTCGCCGCCAAGGTCGTCACTGAGGTGACCAAGAAGACCGGCGGCACGCTGCGTGGGTGATGTGAACCAGAGGCGGTCTATTGCACCGTCACCCTGAGGAGGCCGCGTAGCGGCCGTCTCGAGGGGTCGACGGCATCGCCTGTGGCCGTGCATCCTTCGAGGCTCGCTCTGCTCGCACCTCCAGCGACAAAGGCGAAGCCTTTGCGCGGGGATGACGGGTCTGAGTGGGGGCGCTTTGAGTTTGCCAGCCAGCTAGCTGAATCTCGTTATCCTTTCATGACCTCCTTCAGCCTGATCCCCTCCGACATCTCGACCAGCATCGCGCTCGCGATCTGTGCGATCGCCTTCGTGTCGGGGACGGCGCGCGGCTTCTCCGGCTTCGGCTCGGCGCTGATCTTCATGCCGCTCGCGAGCAGCGTCGCGGCGCCGCGGCTGGTGGCGGCGCTGCTGCTGATCATCGACTTCATCGCCGCCACGCCGCTGCTGCCGAACGCCTGGACCCATGCCGACCGCAAGGCGACCGCGGTCATGGTCGCCGGCGCGCTGGTCGGCGTTCCCATCGGCACCTATTTTTTGACCGTGCTCGAACCCGTGACGACGCGCTGGATCATCTCCTGCTTTGTCGCGGCGCTGCTCGCGCTGCTGCTGTCGGGCTGGCGCTACCACGGCAAGGAGCACGTCGCCCTCTCCGTCGGCGTCGGCGGTCTCTCCGGCTTCTGCAGCGGCCTCGCGCAGACCGGCGGCCCGCCGATCGTCGCCTACTGGCTGGGCCGCCCGATCTCGTCGGTGATCTCGCGCGCCAATATCGTGCTGTTCTTTGGCGCCTCGGATTTCTTCTCGCTGGTCAGCTACTGGTTCACCGGCCTGATCACGATCGAATCGGTCAAGTTCTCGCTGATCGTCGGCCCGATCTACGGTATCGGCGTCTGGTTCGGCGCCGCGCTGTTCGGCAAGGCGAGCGAAAAGGTGTTTCGCGCGATCTGCTACGCGCTGATCGCCGCGGCCGTCATCGTCGGCCTGCCGGCGCTTGATGGCATCTTGCGCGGCGGCTAGGGTCGCAGCACTCAAAAGAGACCAGGGAGACACCGATGATCGATCGGCGCAATGCATTGAAACTGGCGCTCGGAAGCGCCGCCGTGCTCGCAGCGCCTCACGTGCGCGCGCAAACCGACAAGGCGCGGACCCGCATCGTGTTCCTCGGCACCAAGGGCGGACCGCGCGTCGGCATCGGCGCTTCGAACCCCGCCAATCTCGTCGTCGTCAATGATACCCCGTTCGTGATCGATTGCGGCATGGGAGTCAGCCGCCAGCTTGTGCGCGCGGGCGTGCCGATCCCGCAGGTCAAGTACATCTTCATCAGCCACCATCATTCCGATCACAATCTGGAATACGGCAATCTGTTCTACAACGCTTGGGCAGCCGGCCTCTCGACGCCGATCCATTCGTTCGGCCCCAAGGGTATCGAGGCGATGACCAAGGAATATTGGGAGCTGAACAAGTTCGACGTCGAGACCCGGATCGAGGACGAAGGCCGGCCCGATCCCCGAAAGCTGCTGATCGCGAAAGACATCAGCGACGACGGCGTGGTGCTGAAGACATCGGATGTCACCGTGACCGCGTTCCGCACGCCGCATCCGCCGATCACGGATAACTTCGCCTACAAGTTCGAGACCCCGGACGGCACCATCGTGTTCTCCAGCGACACGGCCTACAACCCGAAGCTCGCCGAGTTTGCCAAGGGCGCCGACGTGCTGGTGCACGAATGTCTCTACGTCCCCGCGGTCGATCGCCTGGTCGCCACGACCAAGAACGGCGCCACGCTGAAGAAGCATCTGCTCGACAGCCACACCTCGACCGAGGACGTCGGCCGCATCGCCGCCGCTGCCGGCGTGAAGACGCTGGTGCTCAGCCACTTCGTCCCCGGCGACGATCGGCAGGTCACCGATGATGACTGGACCCGGGACGTGAAGAAGAACTATTCCGGCCGCATCGTGGTGGCCAAGGATCTGATGGAGCTAAGGCTGCCGGTGTGAGGGGACACGCTCTCCCTGGTCGTTATTCCGGGGCGTGCGAAGCGAGAGCCCGGAATCCATCGGGCCATGTCGCGAGAGTGCGGATGTATGCCTCAAGTGGCGCCAAAAATTCGCTGTCGTCCCGGGCAAGCGAAGCGCGACCCGGGACCCATAACCACGGGCCGTCATTGTTTGCACGATGCTGGGGCCGCAGCTCAGTCCTACAACACAACCCTGTGGTTATGGGTCCCTGCTTTCGCAGGGACGACATCTGTTATGCGGCACTCTTCTGCCCGCACATCCAGTAGCGGTGCCTGATCTTCCTCAGCGATCAATTCATCGCACCGGAGCGAGGCGACGTGCGGCGCTTGTGTTTTGCGGCGGGCGCTGCGGGCGCCGGTGTCGCTTCCTTCACCCCGCCGATCCTGCGCAGCGCGGCGTCGGCGGCGCGTTCGCCGCTGTCCCAGGCGCCATCGATCGTGCCCCACAGCGTTTCATGGGTGGCCTCGCCGGCAAGATACATCGCGCCGATCGGCTCGGTCAGGATCCTGCGGGAGAACTGCGCGCCGGGCATTGCGGCCGACATCGCGCCGAGGATGAAGGGCTGTGCATTCCAGCGCGTCGCGCTGGTCTTCTTCACGGCGGCGCCGACCCCGCTGCCATAGAGCTTGGTCAGCCATTCCACCGCGAAAGCCGCCATCGCCTTCTCGCCCTGCGCGGACAGGTCGCGGCCGAACGAACCCGCAACGTCGATTGTGCACAGCGAGGAGCCCGCGATATTGCCGTAGAGCAGCGCCGTCTTGGTCGAATTGCTCTGCTCGATGATGACGTCATCGCGCGACAGCCCGAGCGGATTGCCGGGAATCTGCAATGCGATGCGATCGTAGCTGCCGAGGCTGAGCTTGGCGGCGGCGTCGAGCGCGCGCTTCGGAAGCTCCGGCGCGAACTTGATGTTGCCGCTCGCAAGCACGTTGCTCGACACGGTGACGATGGCGGCGCGCGCGGTGATCTTGCCGGAGGGCGTCTCGACCATCACGTCGCGATTGCTCCACAGGATGCGCTGCGCCGGCGTCGACAGCGCCAGCGGCAGTCCCTCGCCGAGCTTTGCGATCAGCGCGCCGAGCCCCTGCCGGCAGGCGATCGCGGTGTTGCGATCCTGCGCGCGCACCTTGTCGACGGCCGAAAGATCCTTCAGATCCTTGCCGCAGAAATTGGGCCCGAGCAGGAATTCCGCGGTGCCGGCCCAATCGCCGAGGTCCTTCGGCATGACCGCGGCGCAGGCGATATCGGCCTTGCGCGCAGCGTCGTCGATGGCGCGGTTGGCGCGCACCAGCGCCGCCAAAAACTCCTCGGTCTCGCCGGGGCGGGCATAGCGCCGGCCGATCCGGATCTTCTGGCCTGCGGGGGCCGTGACGATGTCGAGGCCTGCGGAGCGGGCCAGCCGGATCATCGGGTTGGTTTCGGGATTGTGCATCCAGCGCGCGCCGCGCTCGAACGGCACGCCGAATGTCGATGCGTCGGTCTGGCAGCGACCGCCGAGCTGGCCGGCCGCCTCCACCACGATCACCTTGCGATTTGCGGCAACGATCCGTCGCGCCGCGGCGATGCCTGCGGCACCCGCGCCGATCACGACGATGTCGGCCTCGCGCGGCGGCGGCTGCGCAGCAAGAACCCGGCCGCCCAGCGCAGGCACCAGCGCGAAAGCTGCGGACGCCGACAGGAAATCGCGGCGGGTCACTGTCATGACATAGCTTCTGGCATGGTTTCCGGGGACTTGCGGAGAACGGGAACGCTTCGCGAACTGTGCCGCATCTCACCGACCGCAGCAACCATCATGGTAAATCAATCATGATTGATCCGCCGATGGCATGAACTAAATTGCAACGGCTTGCGACCATGATTAAGTCAGCACAAGCGGTCGTAGAACCGCTGGGGGGAATCCATGGGCGTAATGCTCGATACCGTCGGTAAATGGATCGCGGGGTACCTTCAAAAAGAAGTTCCCGGTTACGAGCCGTTCACGCCGAGCGACCCGGACCATCTGCGGAGCATCATGCAGCCCGGCGATGTGCTGCTGGTCGAAGGCAACAACCGGATTTCCGGCATCATCAAATACCTCACGCAGTCGACCTGGTCGCACGCCGCGCTGTTTGTCGGACCGATCGACGGCGCGTTCGAGCCTGACGGCGAACAGCATGTGCTGATCGAGGCCAATATCGGCGAAGGCGTGACCTCCGCGCCGCTGTCGAAATATCTCGCCTACCACACCCGCCTCTGCCGTCCGGTCGGACTGTCGTTCGAGGACCGCACCACGGTGTGCCGCTACGCCATCAACCGCATCGGCTTCGGCTACGACACCAAGAACATCGTCGATCTCGCGCGCTATCTGTTTCCGCTGCCGATCCCGCAGCGCTGGCGCCGCCGCATGATCGCGTTCGGCTCCGGCGATCCGACCAAGATCATCTGCTCGGCGCTGATCGCGCAGGCGTTCGACGCCGTGCGCTATCCGATCCTGCCCAAGATCACGCGCGCTGCCAGCCGCAAGGCGCGCCGCGACATCCTGCATATCCGCGATTCCTCGCTTTACATGCCGCGCGACTTCGACATCTCGCCCTATTTCGAAGTCGTCAAACCCACCATCGTGCACGGTTTCGACTACACGGCCCTGCACTGGGCCGACAAGCAGAAGCCGCTCCAGGAGGTAGCCGGCGAATTCGGTGTGTTTCCAAAATCGCCGCCGCTCGTTCCTGAAGCGACTGACGAAGAGGCGGCGCTTCCGGCTGCGGAAATGACCGCGGAAGATCGCGCGCCGGTGTGACGATCAGAACGTCGCCGCCAACGTCAGGCGGACGGCGAGCGGCTCGGCGGGATGCACATGGCGGTCGGCGACGCCGTCGATCGGTTCGCCCGGCAGCCGCGACAGATAGTAGTATTCGATCTGGTTGGTTTGCGCGTTGAAGAGATTGAGGACGTCGAGCTGCAGCCGCATCCCGTTGTCGAATTTATAGCCGGCGCGGGCGTTGACGATGAACGACGACAACGAGCGCACGCTGTCGTCCTCGATCAGCGGGCGCGGGCCGAAATAGCGGGCGCGCAGGCTGCCGAACCAGCCGGTGTCGCGGCCGAAGGTGACGCCGCCGCTGGCGACCCAGGCCGGCGCACCCGGAATGAAATTGCCGGCCGGATCGACATCCGTGAAGCGGGCGCGGGTATAGGCGAGATCGAAATCAAAACTCATCCACGGCAGGAGCTTGTACTGGTTGGTCCACTCGACGCCGACGCGCCGGCTCGGGCGGCTCGGCTCGGTGGTGCCGGCATCGCCGACGAACAGCAGCTCGGAATCGAAGTCGAGCACGAACACCGCGAGCGACGAGGTGAGGCCGTCGATCGCCCTGGTGCGGATGCCGAGCTCGGCGCCCTTCGAGCGCACCAGCAGCGGCACGCGATCGAGCGGCGTCATCTTGTCGTTGGGATCGACGGTGATGGTCGCGCCCCTGATGTCGTTGGAATGCAGGCCGAAGCCGGCATTGCCGTAGAACTCGGTCCTGGACCAGGGGCCGAGCACGATGCCGGCCTTCGGGCTCGTCATCGCGGCCTGCGCGTTGCCGGAATTCTGCGGCGTGTCGCTCAGCACGTGGCCGGCGAAATAATCCTCGCGGATGCCGACCGTGGTGCGCAGCCAGTCGGTCCAGCGCGCGGTGGTATCGGCCCATAGCGCGACGCTGCCCTCCTGCACCTGGTCGTTGCGCACGCTGGACAGGATCTCGCGCTGCGCGGTCTTGAACAGGCCGACATTGATATCGTCGTAGCGGGTCTGGACGCCGACCCGGGTCTGCGTATCGACGCCGGCGAAGCGAAGGTCGAAGGCATGGCTGGCGTCGAGGCCGTAGACGGTGCGCTTGTCGGTCTGGCTGAACTGGTCGCCATTGACGGGGTCGTCGAGGAAATAGGTGAAGTCGTTATCAAGCTGCAGCGACGAGCGGATTACATAGGCGTTGAGCTTGCTCTGCCCGTAGTCGCTGGACTGCGCCCAATTGCCGGACAGGCTGAAGCGGCTCGAGGTGCCGCCGTCGGTCGGATCGAGCGACCCGTAACGGTCGATCAATCCCTGGTCGATGGCGCGCTGCGCGACCTGGTCGGTCGAGTTCCAGCCATTGGAATAGGCCATCGCTGTCAGCGAGAAGCCGTCGGTCGCGGTGCCCTGGCTATAGCGCAGCACGCCGTTGAGCTTGCGGATATCGTCGGGCACGTCCCACGGGCCGTTGTATTTGTTGGCCTCGAAGGCCGCGAGCAGCGTTCCATCGCCGGCCTTGGCCGAGCTAGCTGCCATCGCGCGCTGATAGCCGAAGCTGCCAACCGTCAGCTCGACGATGTTCTTCGGCAGGCCGTTCAGATAATTGATGTCGACCGCGCCGGCGGAGGCGAAGTCGCCCTTGTCCGCGTAGTACGGGCCCTTGCGGACATCCATCGACCGGATCAGCTCCGGGATCAGGAAGTTGATGTCGGCATAGCCTTGGCCGTGACCATGGGTCGGCATGTTGACCGGCATGCCGTCGACGGTGATGGCCAGATCAGTGCCGTGATCGAGATTGAAGCCGCGCAGAAAATATTGATTGGCTTTGCCCTCGCCGGAATGCTGGGTGACGATCAGGCCCGGCACCGCCTCCAGAACTTCGCCGACGCGCGAAACCGGCCGCGCATTCACTTCGTCGCCGCTGATCTGCCGCGCGCTGGCGGCGGTCGGTTGCAGATCGGACGCGGACACGGTCGCCGAGCCGCCGGTGATGCCGTCGCTCGCAGCGGTGGGCCGGGTCGGTTGGAGCGCAGCGGGCTTGCGGCCGCCGGCGACATGGCGTGGACGCTGGGACGGTTTGGCGCGCTTGGTCGGCGCCTCATCCGGCGACGTCACCGTCACCGGCGGCAACTGGCCGGTCGCGGTAGCGACCGTCTGCGCTTCGGCGACCGGCGCGAACGCTGCAATGGATGCGGCGGCGGGAAACATCCGCCATGCAGTACGACGCAACGCACATGCCCCCGCATGATACCTGTTACAGTCACGCGACGACCGCACCAGTCCAACCAACCCCGGCAAAGCGACGCTAGCAAGCACGGTATGACGTTACAATAGAAATATCATACTGCCAGGCAGTCGAGCCACCACGGATAATCCATGCAACGCATCACCATCACCATCGAGGATGATCTGCTCGCGGAGATCGACGCCGCCGCCGAGGCGCGCGGCTATCAGAACCGCTCCGAGATCATCCGCGATCTCGCACGCGCCGGCTTGCAGCAGAGCGCGGAGAACGCGCCGTCAGGACAATGCGTCGCCGCATTGGTCTATGTCTACGACCACGCCGCGCGCGATTTGTCGAAGCGGCTGGTGCAGAATTTCCACGGCCATCACGACCTGTCGCTGGCGACGCTGCACGTCCATCTCGACGACGACAGCTGCATGGAGGTGACAGCGCTGAAGGGTGCCAGCAGCGAGGTCCGGCATCTCGCCGATCATGTCATCGCCGAACGCGGCGTGCGTTACGGCCGCGTCGTGATGATCCCGACCGCCCCGGACAAGAAGCCGCGCAAGCGCGGGCATGGGCACAGGCATGATTGAGAGCGTGTCGTTTTCGTAGCCCGGATGGAGCGCAGCGCAATCCGGGGCCTCGCACCCGCGGACAGGGCTTCCCGGATTTCGCTTCGCTCCATCCGGGCTACGCAGTGAATACGCTACGCCGCCCTCGCCTTGGTGCCGCGCGGCAGGCCGGCGCGGGCGAGGCCGCCATAGAGCGCCTCGTTCGGCATCTCGGATTTCAGGATCGCGCGCACCTCGACCAGGCGATCGAGATCGATGCCGGTCGGAAATCCCTTGCTTTCGCAGAGGAAGACGAGGTCCTCGAACACGACATTGCCGGTGGCGCCCGGCGCGAACGGGCAGCCGCCGAGGCCGCCGAGCGAGCCGTCGAGCACGCGGGCGCCCTCATCGAGCGCGGCGGAAGCATTCGCGATGCCCATGCCGCGGGTGTCGTGCAGGTGGACGCAGACCGGCTTCGATCCCGCGATCTTCACCGCGCCCCGCGTGAGCTCGCCGACCTGCTTCGGCCCGGCATAACCGACCGTGTCCGCAATCGCGACCATGTCGACGCCGACCTCATAGAGCTTCTCGGTGAGGCGCAGCACCTCGTTCGGATCGACCGCACCCACGATCGAGCAGCCCAGTCCCATCGAGATCGCGGCATTGACCAGCGGCTTGTGCGCGCTGGCGTCGCGCAGCTCGCAGAGCCGCTTGATGTTCTCGATCGCTGACTCGCGCGAGCGGTTGGCATTGGCCTGGCTGTGCTCCTCGGTCGCCGACACCACCGAAGCGATCTCGGCGACGCCGGAGGCCAGCGCCTCGTTGACGCCGCGCTCATTCAGCGCCAGCGCGACGCCGTGCGCGCCGGGCAGCGCGGCGATGGTGGCGACGACGTCGCGGACATCGACGAACTGCGGAAACGTCTTGGCTGGCAGGAACGAGCCGACCTCGAAATGCCGGACGCCGGCGGCATATTCATCGCGCACCCAGCGCTCTTTCGCCGCGGTCGACGGGAACGTCTTCACGAGCTGCAGGCCGTCGCGCAGGCCGACCTCGCGCAGGCTCACCTTGTCGCTGGGATAGATATCGTGGACGCGGGTCATGTCAGCCTCACGCAGCGTTTCCGGTTGATGAAATCTTCTGTTGTGCGAGCTCGGCGCGCACCGCCTCGGTATCGGCGCCCAGTACCGGCACTTTCAGGCCTTCGCCGATATTGCGGCCGTTCCATTCGAGCGGCAGCGCGGGGACGCGGAACGGCTTGCCGTCGGCGTTCACGTTGTTGACCAGACCGCCGGGACGCAGCACATGCGGATCCCCGAGCAGATCCTCCGGCCGGTTGATCGGCGAGAAGCAGATGTTGAGCGCATCGAGCCTCGCCGACAAGTCGGCCACGTTCCAGCCCTTGATCACCTCGGCAACGCGCGGAATGATCCGGTCGCGCGCCATGATGCGGTCCGTGGTCGAGCGCAGTGTCGGATCGTCGGCGAATTCCGTGAGGCCGAACTCGCGGCAGAAGCTCTGCCAATGACCTTCGGTGACGACGCCGATGAAGATGCGATCGCCGCCGGCGGCATCGAAGATGTCGTAGATCGGCCAGGCATGCTCGCGCTCCGGCATCGAGCGCGGCTTGCGCCCGGTCATCTCGTACTCGACCATGTGCTGGGCGACCAGGAACAGGCAGTTCTCGAACAGGCCGATGCGGATGTCGGCGCCGTTCTGGTGGCCGCCGCGCTTCTGATAGAGCGCGGCGAGGATCGAGATCACCCCGAACATGCCGCCCATGATGTCGTTGGCGGAGGAGCCGACGCGCTGCGGCTTGTCGCGCGTGCCGGTCATCGCCGCGAGCCCGGACATCATCTGCACGACCTCGTCGAGCGCCGGCCGATGATCGTAGGGACCGGACAGAAAGCCCTTGTGGCCGGCGATGATCAGCTGCGGATATTTTTGGCGAAGCGCCTCGGCGCCGAGCCCCTGCTTGTCGAGCTGGCCGTCGCGAAAATTCTCCAGGAACACGTCGGCGCTGGCGAGCAGCCGGTGCATGGTGTCGCGGTCCTCGGGCTTGGCGAAGTCAAGCACGATGCTGCGCTTGCCGCGGTTGAACAACGGGAAGAACGAGACCCCCATGCCGCCGAGCGAACGGGTCTTGTCGCCAGCGGGCGGTTCGACCTTGATCACCTCAGCGCCGAGTTGCGCCAGAATCATGCCGCAGGTCGGCCCCATCACCATGTGGGTCATCTCGACGACCCTCACGCCTTCCAGCGGCAGTCCGCTCCCGGTCATCGGTTTCTCCGTGCTCGTTGCGCTCTTGTTCTGACGCGTTTTCTTCATGCGAACCGGTACCCGCTTCGCTCGAAAACGCTTTGTGATCGGCGCAGGTTAGGCTTCCGCACGCTATCTGAAAAATATAATCTGTCGAATAGTGTATTCGTGGTTCTAGAACGCTGAACCCTCATGGATTCGCGCCAGCTTCGCTATTTCATCGCGGTTTACGAGCAGCGCAACCTGTCGCGGGCGGCGGATCAGGCCAATGTCGCGCAATCCGCGCTCAGCCACCACATCGCCAATCTCGAGGCGGAATTCGCCACGCCGCTGTTCGAGCGCAAGCCGCGCGGCATGGAACCGACCGCGGCGGGCGAGCGGCTCTATGAACATGCCCGCATCATCCTGCGCGCGATGGCGGCGGCCGAGCGCGAGATCAAGGAAGGCGCCAGCGTGATCGCCGGCGATATCTCGATCGGCATGGCCAATTCCGGGATGAAGGCGATCGGCGTGCCGCTGATGCGGACCGTGCTGACGAAATATCCGAACCTGAAGCTGTCGCTGACCGAGAGTCTCTCCGGCGCGACGCTGCTGCATCTGCTGAGTTCCGAGGTCGACCTCGCGCTGGTCTACAATCCGCCGTCGGAAAAGGACCTGATCGCCGAGCCGGTGCTGGAGGAGCAGATGTTCTGCGTCGCTACCGAGAAGCTGATCGGCAAGAAAACGCCAATCAGCTTCGAGGAGGTGACGCGGCTGCCTCTGATCCTGTTGCGGTACGGACTGTCGGCGCGCGCGCTGCTGGATGATCCCGTGCTGCTGAAGCGGCTCGAGGCCAATGCGATCATGCACCTCAACTCGACCAGCGGCATGATCGGTGCGCTGACCGCGGGTTTGGGCTGTACGATCGCGACCACCCATTTCGTCAGTGAGCCGTTAAAGGCACGACTGTTGGTCGCGCGTGAAGTCATCGAACCAAAGCTGACCCGCACGCTCTATCTTTGCCGCTTGCGCAACCGCCCGATGACCTACGTCATGGAGGAGATGTGCCGTCTGATCCGCGCGCTGATCGCAGACCAGGTGGGCCGCGGCGCCTGGGAGGCGACGCTTCTGATCTGAATGCATGACTCAGTGGTTGCATAAAAGGTTCAGTGTCGTCCCTGCCTAGTGCGCAATTGCGCACTAGGCAGGGACGACAGTTGAACAAGCCGTTTGACAGGTGAATCAAAGCAACCCTTCTCCCTGAGTTCGAAAATATCGAACGATCCCTTCGATATGTTCGTCTGGATTTCTGGCTTCCGGCTGCCAAACATGCGCGACCGGCACGCCTTCGCAAGAGGGGCGGCCGTTGCACCATTCGGGGAGGACCATCATGAGCGCCGTCGAACTCGGCTCGGTCGCTGATCTCGCCAACACGACAAGCGGACCCGACCAGATTTCGCGACGGCTCGAGGCGCTGCCCACCTCCGGCCTTGTCTGGCGGCTGGTGATCCTGCTCTCGCTCGGCGGCTGCTTCGAAATCTACGATCTGTTCTTCACCGGCTATATCGCGCCCGGCCTCGCCCGCAGCGGGTTGATGACCACGACGACCCAGGCGTTCTTCGGCTTCTCCGGGATCGGCGCCTTCGTCGCGGCGACTTTTGCAGGCCTGTTCATCGGCACCTTCTGCCTCGGCTTCCTTGCCGATCGCTTCGGGCGCAAGGCGGTCTTCACCTGGTCGCTGCTGTTCTACAGCGCGGCGTCCGTGATCATGGCGTGGCAGACCACACCCGGCGGCCTGCTGCTGTGGCGCTTCATCGCCGGGATCGGGATCGGCATCGAGGTCATCACCATCGACGCCTACATCACCGAGCTGGTGCCGAGCTGGATGCGCGGCCGGGCGTTTGCGATCAACCAGGCGGTGATGCTGTCGGCGGTGCCTGTTGTCGCCGCGCTGTCGTGGTGGCTGGTGCCGCTCTCGCCTCACGGCATCGACGGCTGGCGCTGGGTGGTGCTGATCGGCGCCGCCGCCAGCATGATCATCTGGGTGCTGCGGCTCTACGTTCCGGAAAGCCCGCTCTGGCTGGCCCGCCATGGCCGCGCTGCCGAGGCTGAGAGGATCATGCGGACGCTCGAGACCGCAGCGCCGACGGCTGCGCCGCGTCCTGCTCCCGCGGTCGCAACCGCACCAGTTCGCGCGCCGGTCGAGACCGGCTATGCCGACCTGTTCAGGCCGCCCTACGTCTCGCTGGTCGTGCTGTTCATGATCTTCAATCTCTGCCAGGCGTTCGGCGTCTACGGCTTCTCCAACTGGGTGCCGGCGCTGCTGGTGCAAAAGGGCATCAACGTCACCAAGAGCCTGCAATATTCCTTCATCATCGCCTTCGCCTATCCGCTCGCGCCGCTCCTGGCCGCAACCTTCGCCGACCGCTTCGAGCGCAAATGGATCATCTGCGGCGCGGCCGCGGCGATCTCGGTGTTCGGCCTCGCCTTCTCGCAGCTCACCGAGCCGGTGCTGCTGATCGCCAGCGGCGTGCTGGTGACGGGGGCCAACATGACGCTGTCCTACGCCTATCACGCCTACCAGACCGAGGTGTTCCCGACCGCGATCCGGGCGCGCGCCGCGGGTCTCGTCTATTCGATGAGCCGGCTCAGCGCGACTTTCTCCGGCTTCATCGTGGCGTTCATGCTGAAGGAGGCCGGCGTTGGCGGGGTATTCGGCCTGATCACCGCGGCGATGGTCATCGTGATCATTGCTATCGGTGTCTGGGGGCCGAACGTCCGCGGCAGGCCGCTCGACGCCTAAAGCATGATCCGGAAAAGCGCGAAGCGGTTTTCCGAAAAGATCATGCGCAAACAAGGAGCTAAAGCGCGATGGCAATTCAACCTAATCTCATCGCGCTTTAGAGCCTTTCGCTCGAAAACGCTCACACCGCGGCACAAACGGCACTTGCCGAAGCCATATTGGGTGTCTACCTCTCGCGGGTCATTTGTGCAGAGGTAACCCAGTCATGTTAGCCGCCGCCGTCAAGGCGCTTTCGCAAATCCTGTCGCCGCCGATGCGCTCGATCCTGTGGCGCTCGATCGGGCTTGCGCTGGTGCTGATCACCGTGCTGGCGATCGGCCTGCAGCGGCTGCTCAGCTGGTTTGCCGACACTGGCGAGGTCTGGGCCGAAGGCATGCTCGGCCCCAACTTCCATTCCACGCTGCACGTGCTGTCCTGGATCGTCTCGATCTCGGCGGGCCTTGGCGTCGTGCTCGGCGGCATCTTCCTGATGCCCGCGATCACCTCGCTGGTGGCGAGCCTGTTTGTCGACGACGTCGCCGACCATGTCGAGCGCGAGCATTATCCGGCCGACCATCCCGGCGTGGCGCTGCCGGTCACGCTCGCGACGATCGAGGGCGTCAAGACCGCGCTGCTGACGATCCTGGTCTACCTCGTCGCGCTGCCGTTCGTGCTGTTTGCGGGCGCAGGCTTCATCATCTTCTTCATCGCGACCGCCTGGCTGCTCGGCCGCGAATATTTCGAGCTTGCGGCGATGCGGTTCCGCTCGCCTGATGACGCCAAGGCGATGCGCAAGGAGAACGCGGCGACAGTCTTTACCGCGGGCCTGTTCATCGCGGCCTTCGTCTCGATCCCGATCGTCAACCTTGCGACGCCGCTGTTCGGCATGGCGTTCATGGTGCACATGTACAAGCGGCTGTCGGGCCCGCGCCGCGAGCTGATCGAGCCGGCGCGGCGAACCAACGTGTCCTCGGTCTAGGTGGTATCCGTGAGCACCGGCAGCGTTGCCGGTGCCCGATCGCTTGCGAATGGCACGAGCAGCAGTCCGACGATCGCCACGCAGGCGAGCATCGCCCATGCCTCGTTGACGGTGAGTGCGAGCGACGCCCGTTCGACCAACGGCCGGATGAACGCCACCGTCGCGTCGTCCGGCAGACCCGGCGGACGGTCGATCAGCAACTTCGGATCGAGCCCGATCGCCTGCGCCGCAGTGACATCCCCCGCCAGCAGGCGCACGCGGAAATCCTCGCCATAGATTGGGCTTCGCCCGTAGAGGATGGTATCGATCAGGGCGATCCCGATCGCGCCGCCCAGATTGCGCATCAGGTTGAACAGTCCGCTGGCGTCGGCAATTTCCGCCTCCGGAAGGGCACCCAGCGCAATGCGCGTCGGTGGCAGCAGGCAGAACATGATCGCGACTCCGCGCACGACCTGCGGCCAGAACATCTCGCCAAAATCCGCCGTGCGCGGCTGAATGGCGCTCCAGCCGAGGCCGAGCGCGAACAAGGCGAAGCCCGCGCCGGTCAGCCGCCGCGCGCCGACGCGGCTTTCGAGGATTGCCGCAAGCGGCGCGGCGACGAGCTGCGCAACCCCCGTGACCAGCATGATGGTGCCGATCTCGAAGGCGTCATGGCGGCGGACGAAACCGAGGAACACCGGCATCAGATAGGTCGATCCATACAGGCCAATGCCGAGGCAAAAGCTCAGTGCGCAACCGATCGCGAACGGACGCCGCTTGAAAAGCGTCAATTGCGCGATCGGATAGGCCGCGCGGAGGGTGCGCCGGATCAGCAGCGCCATTCCGGCAATGCTTCCGATCAGCAGACCGAGGCAGGGCGTCGACGCCCAACCGCGTTGCGGCGCTTCCTTCAGACCAATCATGAAGCTTGCGAGCGTCGCTGCGAGCAGGACAAGCGACCATTTATCCAGTCTGGAGAACGCGCGAAGCTGCACGCCTTCCTTCGGAAGCAGCAACGGCGTGACCGAGGCTGCCACCGTTCCCGGAACCACATTGATCAGGAATAGCCATGGCCAGGACCAGGTCTGCGTGATCCAGCCGCCGACGACCGGTCCGACGGTCGGCGCGAGCACCGCGACGACGCCGCCGATCGTTGTGGCCACCGCATGGAGCCGCGCCGGGAACAGCGTGAACACAGCAGAGAACACTGCGGGGATCAGGACGCCGCCGGAAAATCCCTGCAGCACGCGAAATGCCAGCAGCGCGGCAAAGCCGTCGCTGAGGGCGCAGCCGACCGACGCGACGGTGAACAGGCTCACGGCAAGCGCGAACAGCCATCGCAACGACAGCGCATGCGTGAACAGGCCGGTCAGTGGGATCGCGATCACTTCGGCGATCAGATAGGCGGTCTGGATCCAGCTCATCGCCGCCGGCGAGATCGCAAGCGCGCGCTGGATCGTCGGCAACGAGGTTGCGACGACCTGGATATCGAGAATCGCCATGAACATGCCGAAGCACATCAGGAGGAAGCCGGCCCAGGTCGCAGCCGATGGGCTGTCGGTTCGGTGATCCGCCCCCTTGCTCATGGCATGCTTGTGCGTGGCCATTCGGAAACGGAGAGCGCGCGGTTCTCGACCCGAATCCGGAGCGCAAGCACCGCGAGATTGAGGAGGGTAAAGATCAGCGCCAATCGCGGCAGGTACAGCGCGAGCGGTAGCAGCGCGATTTCACCGACGACGACCGCGTAGTTTGGATGCGGGAAATATCGGTACGGCCCGGATGCGACCAGCGGCGCGCCCGGCAGCACGACGATTCGCGTGGTCCATCGCGGCCCGAGCGCGGCGA
Organism: Bradyrhizobium sp. UFLA01-814; assembly: GCF_046718885.1. Lineage (NCBI taxonomy): Bacteria > Pseudomonadati > Pseudomonadota > Alphaproteobacteria > Hyphomicrobiales > Nitrobacteraceae > Bradyrhizobium > Bradyrhizobium sp. UFLA01-814. Next base: position 68,267 of record NZ_JAQOSR010000008.1, read on the forward strand.
GGATCCACACCCGCAAGCCTTGCAGCAGCAGAAAACCCGCCAGCGCGGCCAGATTGACGTCCTGGTCGCGGCCCCAGATCCACAGCGCGGTCAGCCAGCCGGCGTGAACCAGGACAATGAGCGGATAGTGATTGGCGCCGACCTCGACCGCGCCTCGTGCGAGAAGCCGCTCCGTGTTGCGACATGACAGCACGAGCTCGCCGAGACGCTGCAGCGTAACCAGCGCGAGGATGACCGACGCGAAGCTCACGCGGCGTGCCTGAGCGCAACGCAGCTGAGCGTGAAGCCCGGGCCGAGCGCCGTGAGCAGCGAGCGCGGCGGCAACCCCTTGGCGCAGGCGCGTTCGAGAACAAAGAGAACCGTCGGGCCCGACATGTTGCCGCAAGCCGCGATGACGTCGCGTTCGTGATCGAGCGTGCCCTGATCGAGCGCGAGTGCCCGCTCCAGCGCGGCGATGACCTTGGCGCCGCCGGGATGGCAGAGGAAGCGGTCAACGTCATCGGCCGTCAGCTGCATCCGCGCGAGGATCTCGGCAACGGCCGGCCCAACATGGTCGCGGACGAAATCCGGAATGGTTCGCTGAAAGACCACGCCGAATCCTTCCGGATCGACCGTCCAGCCCATGATGTCGAGCGTATCCGGCCACAGCTTTTCACCCGTCGCCTCGATCCGCGTCGCACCACCGTCCCCGGCGCGCAGCACGATCGCGGCCGCGCCATCGCCGAACAGGCTGGCCGCAACGATATTTGCCTTGGTGAGCTCGTCGTGCCGGACCGCGAGCGTGCAGAGTTCGAGCGCAACCAGCAGCACATTCGCTCCCGGCCGCGCTTCGGCCAGCCGCGCCGCGATCGACAGGCCAGACACACCGCCCGCGCAGCCGAGGCCGAACACCGGCACGCGCGACACATCCGTCCGCAGAGCGAGCTTGCCGGCGACGCGCGCCTCCAACGACGGCGTGGCTATGCCGGTCGAGCAGACCGTGACCACGATATCGATATCCCTGCCGGTCAGGTCGGCGCGCGCAATCGCCTTGCGGGCCACGTCGACGTACAGCGTCTCCGCGCCTTCGAGGAACGCCAGCGTTCGCTCCGGCCAGCCGCGCCGTTCGAGATACCATTCGATCGGCTTGACGCCGTAGCGATGCTGTATGCCGGTGTTGGCGAACAGGCTGGAGAGCGTCTCGAATTCGGCATAGCGGTCGGCGAGGAGGTTACGCGCGGCCTGCAGGACCTGTCCCTGATGGAATAGATGCGGTGGAACCGCCGTCGCCAGGGAAACAAGCGCGGCCGTCTGCTTCATCTCGATCATCGTGGCTCCATTTCCCCCGCTCTTGGAACCGCGCGATGAGCAAAATATTTCAACACGCCTGCGACATAGCGCGAGCGCCGCATTCACTATAAATTGACCCGGCGCCGATATCCGCGCCGCCGCTTCGCAAATCAGGAAGCGGTGGCGCCCAGCCTGCGCATCGCGCTCTTCACCAAGCCGAGCGGCGCCGGCGACAACGGGCCCTGCGGCGCGCGCGTGATGAAGGCGACCAGGACCAGCGCCAGGATCGCGAGCCAGAAGCACAGCCAGAAGCCGTCGATATAGGCGAGCGTGTTGGCCTCGCGCTGGACCAGCGCCGCCAGCGTGCCGACGGCGCGCCCCGTCGCGGTCCCGATGCCGTCGCCGGAAAATTCACCTGCCAGCCGCTTGAGCAGGTTCACGACGTCGATATTGCCGTTCTGCACATGCTGTCCGAGATAGTTGGAATGGATCTGCTCGCGGACGCGCAGCCAGGTCCCCATCAGCGCGACGCCGATCTCGGCGCCGCCGAGGCGCATGATCTGGATATAGGCCGCGAACGCCGTCGCCCGCGACGGATCGGAATTCGACAGCGCCATGATGATGATCGGCAGCAGCGTGAACGCCTGACCGATCGACGTGAGCAGGACGATGCCGACAAAGTCCTCGCGCGCCCAGACATGGCTCAGCTGCGTGCCCCAGAGATTGGCGGCCGCGAACGCCGAGAAGCCGAGCACCACGACGATGCGCGGATCGAGGTGGCGCAGCAGCAGAATCGAGATCGGCACCAGCACGAACATCGGCAGCGCGCCGTAGGTGAACAGCAGCACGCCCGACTGCTCCGGCCGCAGCGCGCCGACGGTGCCGAGGAAGTTCGGCACCAGCGACGAATTCGACAGGCTGGTCAGCGTGTACAGCAGGATGACGACCAGCGAGAGCCCGATGTTGCGCGAGAACAGCACGTTGAAATGCGCCCACGGCCGGCGCGCGACCATTTCGTTGATCATGAAGGCGACGATCAACAGCCCGCCGCCGATCAAGAGCGCCATCACCGTGCCTGACGAGAGCCAGTCCAGCCGGTTGCCCTGATCGAGCCCGGCATAGACCATCGACACCCCGGCGCCGAGCAGCAGCATGCCGCCCCAATCGGCATGGTGCAGCAGGTCGCGATTGACGGGTTCTTTCGGCGTGCCGAGATACACCATCAGCCCCATCAGCGGCGCGATCACCACGCCCTGCCAATACAGCCACTGCCAGCCGAGATGCTCGACATAGAAACCGACCAGCGAGCTCGACGAGTCGAGCGCGAAGCCGACGCGGATCGAGTACATCGCGATCGCCGGCAGCCACCATCGGATGGGCAAATTGCGCAGGATGATCATCAGCGTCGCCGGCACGAAGGTGCCGAGCAGCATGCCGTGGGCAATGCTGAGCGCGATCAGCGTCGTGTAGTCGCGCACGAACGGGATGGTCAGCGAGACCACCGCATAGACCAGGCTCGGAATGCCGAGCACACGGCGCAGGCCGAACACGGTGGCAAGCCAGGCCACCGCTGGCGCGACGAAGATCTGCGAGCCGATCGCAGCCGTCGAGAGCCAGGCGCCCTCGTCGAAGCTGAGCGAGAACGCACCGCGCAAATCGGGCAGGCCGACCGAGGTCAGGCGGCTGTCGAAATTCGCCAGGAACGCGCCGAGCAGCACGGCGACGACCGCGAACAGCGGATAGCGCGCGACATCGCCGCGCGAGACCGGACCACGGTCGCGGTCGTCACTTTCCGCCATTGGCGACCGCCTCGCCGGTGTCGATCCGCGTGACGACCGACATGCCCGGCAGCAGGCGCTCGAGCAATGGCTGGCCCTTGTCGAACTGGATACGCACCGGAATGCGCTGCACCACCTTGGTGAAATTGCCGGTGGCGTTGTCGGGCGGCAGCAGCGCGAATTGCGATCCGCTCGCCGGCGCGATGCGCTCGACGACGCCGCGCAGCTTCTGGCCGGCGAATGTGTCCACGGTGACCTCGACCGGCTGGCCCGGCTTGACGTTGGTCAGCTGGGTTTCCTTGTAGTTGGCGATCACATAGACGTTGGGCAGCGGCACGACGTTGATCAGATTGGCGCCGACGTTGACGTAGTCGCCCGGCTGCACCTGGCGCTCGCCGGTGACGCCGTCGAACGGCGCGACGATCTTCGTATATCCAAGCTTGAGCTTGGCCGATGCCAGCAACGCCTTGGCGGCGTCGAGGTCGGCGGCACGCTGCTTCTTGGTACCCTGCAAGACCTCGAGCTGATGGCGCTGCGCCGCAATCACAGCGCGGCTGGCGCGCACGTCGGCCTCCGCCTTGGCGTAGGATGCGGTCGCCTGCTCGAGTCGCTGCCGCGTGCCGGCGTCGGTTTGCGACAACGACTGCTGACGCTCTTCCTCCTGGCGTGCCAGAGTCTGCTGCGCCTCCGCGGACAACCGCGCAGCCTCGGCCTGCGCGATGGTCGCATATTGCAGCTCGACCTGGTTGTTGAGGTTGTCGAGCACGGCCTGGGCACCGACCACGCCGGCCTCGGCCTGCGCCACCTGCGCCTGATAATCGGCCGGATCGATCTGCACCAGGAGATCGCCGGCCTTGACGCGCTGGAAATCGGAGACGGCGACGGTGAGCACCTCGCCGGACACGCGGCTGGAGAGCTGGGTCAATTCGGCGCGCACATAGGCATCATTGGTGGTCTGGATCGTGGCGCTGCCGACCCAGGCATCCCAGCGACTGGTCGCCACCGCGACGAACACCAGCGCGACGAGCACGGCAAACAGCGGAATCGCGAAACGGCCCCAGAAGCCGCTTGCTACTGATTGCGGCTTGGCAGGCGCCGGAACAGGCGCGGTCTGGCTGGCGGGCGACGGACCATCTTGAACCTGCTCGGCCACACCAAACTCCTCAAGCACGCGCCCAAACGCCGGACGAACCTATTAGCACATGATGACGATCATGCCTCAGACGGTCTTCTCCGGCCACCGGCAGAGATCATTGATCAGACATACGTCGCAACGTGGACCGCGGGCGAGGCAGGTATAGCGGCCATGCAGGATCAGCCAGTGATGGGCGTGCAGCATGAACTCGGTCGGGATCACCTTCTCCAATCCCAGCTCGACCTCGAGCGGCGTCTTGCCGGGCGCGAGCCCGGTGCGATTGCCGACGCGAAACACATGGGTGTCGACCGCCATCGTGTGCTCGCCGAATGCCATGTTGAGCACGACGTTCGCGGTCTTGCGGCCGGCGCCGGGCAGCGATTCGATCTCGGCGCGCGTGCGTGGCACCTCGCCGCCGAACTCGGCAATCAGCTTCTGCGAGAGCGCGATGACGTTCTTCGCCTTGTTGCGATAGAGCCCGATGGTCTTGATGTAGTCGCGCACCCTGTCTTCGCCGAGCTCAAGCATCTTCTCCGGCGTGTCGGCGACCGCGAACAGCGCTCGCGTCGCCTTGTTGACGCCGGCGTCGGTCGCCTGCGCCGACAGCACCACCGCAACCAGCAGCGTGTAGGGGTTGAGGTGCTCGAGTTCGCCCTTGGGCTCGGGATTGGCTTTACGGAACCGGTCGAACGCCTCGTAGACCTCCTCCGATGTCCATGGCTTCGGCTTTACGGTTCGCTTGGCGGCCTTCTTGGCCGGCTTCTTTGCCCCGCGTTTGGGCAGCAGCCTTGCCGCTTTTGCGGCTTTCTTCTTCGGTGCGGAGCGAACGCTTGACGTGCTGGCGCGTTGAGGGCGAATGATTTTGGCCATGAACCGGATATACTGATACGTCATGACCGCAGGCAACGACTTTGATCCGGGCGAAGACCTCAGGGCCGATGACCTCGCGGCTGATGCTGCGGAGGCCGAGCCCAAACTGTTCTCGGCATTGCTGACGCCGCACCGCTCGCTGAATCGCACCGGCTTTATCGTGCTGATGTCGTTCGTCACCGCGGTCAGCTTCATCGCCGGCGCGGTGTTCTGGTGGCTCGGCGCCTGGCCGATCTTCGGCTTCTTCTGCCTCGACGCGCTGGTGATCTATTGGGCATTCAAGGTCAATTTCCGCACCGCCAAGGCGAGCGAGGAAATCACCGTCACGCCGTCGGAACTGCGGGTGCGCAGGATCAGCCATCGCGGCCATGTGGTGGAATGGGTGCTCAATCCGCTCTGGGTGCGGTTCGAACAGATCTCGCATGAGGAGTTCGGCATCGAGCGGCTCTATCTGGTCTCCCGGGGCCGCCGGGTCAGCGTTGGCAGCTTCCTGGGCCCGGACGAAAAGGCAAGCTTCTCCAAGGCCTTGACGGCGGCGCTCAACGCCGCGAAACGCGGCCCGACCTACAACCCCATCCGCTAGGTCTTGTTTGAGCATGATCTTTTCGGAAAACCGGTCTCCACTTTTCCGGATCATGCTTGTCAGAAATCGGGTGGTTTGGACGCGCCATGGCTCCTAAATCAGACACCATGATGACACTCGCCATACACGATCAGCGCCTGGCCAAGCCTGGCCTCCAGAGCGCCGCGCTGCGCGACTATGACTCGGTTCGGCGCGCCATCGCGTTCATCTCGGAGCACTGGCGCACGCAGCCGACCATCGAAGCGATGGCCGATGCCGCCGCCGTCACCCCGGATGAACTGCACCATCTGTTCCGGCGCTGGGCCGGGCTGACGCCGAAGGCCTTCATGCAGGCGCTGACCCTTGACCACGCCAAGAACCTCTTGCGCGATTCCGCCAGCGTGCTCGATGCGGCACTCGACTCCGGCCTGTCAGGGCCGGGACGACTGCACGACCTGTTCGTCACGCATGAGGCGATGTCGCCGGGCGAATGGAAGACCGGCGGCGGCGGCATGACGCTGCGCTACGGCTTCCATCCCTCGCCGTTCGGCACCGCGATCGTGATCGCAACGGATCGCGGACTTGCGGGGCTTGCCTTCGCCGATCACGGCGACGAGCAGACCGCATTCGCCGACATGAAGCGACGCTGGCCGAACGCGACCTATGTCGAGGACACCAGCGGCACCACCGCATTGGCGCAGCGCGTGTTCGATACAAGATTGTGGCGGGCGGACCAGCCGCTGCGTGTCGTCTTGATCGGCACCGACTTCGAGGTGCGGGTGTGGGAGACGCTGCTCAAGGTCCCGATGGGCCGCGCGGTCAGCTATTCCGACATCGCCTGCAAGATCAACAGCCCGAAGGCCTCGCGCGCGGTCGGCGCCGCGGTCGGCCGCAATCCGGTGTCGTTCGTGGTGCCCTGCCATCGCGCACTCGGCAAGAGCGGCGCGCTGACCGGCTATCACTGGGGCATCACCCGCAAGCAGGCGATGCTGGGCTGGGAAGCCGGCCAGGTGGGATTGCACTGATCGTCTGCAAGCGACAAACGAAGCGTGCGGTCTCTTACCGTCACCCTGAGGAGCGCGCTCTTGCGCGCGTCTCGAAGGGTCGACGGCCACCAGCGGGGCCAATTCATCCTTCGAGGCTCGCTCCGCTCGCGCCTCCAGCGACAAAGGCGAAGCCTTTGCGCGGGGATGACGGGTTGAGCGGAGTGATCGTCTGAGCCTACCCCGCCAGATCGACCTTGGACGCAACGGTGGAATCGGCATTGAGCCGATAGACCACCGGCGCGCCGGTCGCGAGCTCGCGCTTGAGGATCTGCTCCGGCGTCAGCTTCTCCAGCACCATGATCAGCGCGCGCAGCGAATTGCCGTGGGCGGCGATCAGCGTGCGCTGGCCGCGCAGTACGCCGGGCAGGATCTCCTGCACGTAATAGGGCAGCGTCCGCGCCAGCGTATCCTTCAGGCTTTCGCCGCCGGGCGGCGGCACGTCGTAGGAACGGCGCCAGATCAGGACCTGGTCCTCGCCCCACTTCTTGCGGGCGTCGTCCTTGTTGAGGCCGGAGAGATCGCCGTAATCGCGTTCGTTGAGCGCGAGATTCTTCGTGGTCGGCAATCCGGTCTGGCCGATCTGCTCCAGCATCAGCTTCAACGTGTGCTGCGCACGGGTGAGATCGGAGGTGAACGCGACATCAAACGACAGGCCCTGCGCCTTCAGCTTGCGGCCGGCCTCGTTGGCTTCGTTGACGCCTTGCTCGGTGAGATCAGGGTCCTTCCACCCGGTGAAGAGGTTCTTCAGATTCCAGTCGCTCTGACCGTGACGAACGAGCACAAGAAGACGATCACTCATTTCAGATTCCGTTTTCGCTTAGCTGGATTTCATTCCGTCGAGCGGCGTCAGTCGCTCAACCCGAGGACGTCGGCCATCGAATACATGCCGGGCTTCTTGCCATGCGCCCACAGCGCTGCCTTCAGCGCGCCCTGCGCGAACAGCGCGCGATCTTCTGCATGGTGCGAGAGCGTGATGCGCTCGGAGGGGCCGGCAAAGATCACGCTGTGATCGCCGGCCGCGGTGCCGCCGCGCAACGAGGCAAAGCCGATATCGCCCGCGCGCCGCGCGCCGGTGAGACCATCGCGACCGCGCGCCGAATGCTGGTCGAGCGCGATCTTGCGTCCCGCGGCCGCAGCTTCACCGAGCATCAAGGCGGTGCCCGACGGGGCATCGATCTTGGACTTGTGGTGCATCTCGAGAATTTCGATGTCAAAACTCTGGTCGAGCGATTGCGCGACGCGCTTGACGAGCGCGGCGAGCAGATTGACACCGAGGCTCATATTGCCGGATTTCACCACGATGGCGCGGTTGGTCACGCTGCGGATCACCGCATCGTCGGACGGCGACATCCCGGTGGTGCCGATGACGTGAACGAGGCCGCGCTCGGCCGCGATCGCGACATTGGCGATGGTCGCGGCCGGCACGGTGAAATCCAGGATGCCGTCGGCGGCGGCCGACATCGACCACAGATCGGCCGACAGCTTGACGTCATTGGCGGGGAGGCCGGCGAGCACGCCGGCGTCCTTGCCGAGCAGCTCCGAGCCCGGCGCTTCCAGCGCACCGACCAGCACCGCCCCCGGGGTCTCGGAAATCACCCGCGTCAGCGTGCGGCCCATCCGGCCGCCGGCTCCCGCAACAATCAGACGCATGTCAGCCATGGCTCACCTCTCCACGCGATATAGCGAGCCATGGCTGTTCCGGCAACCGAACCGGCCACCCGCGATCAGGGCTGCGGGCCGTCATAGCCCTCGATGATGATGAGGTCGGCGATCGAATGCGGCTGCCGCACCTTGATGTTGGCCTGGTATTCCGGGGAGTTGTAGCAGGCCATCGCGGTTGCGTAGTCGGGGAATTCGATCACGACATTGCGGGAGCGGCTCTCTCCCTCGACGCAGTTGAGCTGGCCGCCGCGCACCACATAACGGCCGCCGAACTTCTTGAAGATCGCAAGGTTGGCCACCGCGTAGGGCTTGTAGCCCTCGTCATTATGAACGTCGACGCGTCCAATCCAGTATCCCTTCGCCATCTCTGTTCTCCCTCTTGTTGTTCAGGCGAGCGCCTGGGCGATTTCGGCGTGAATGGCTTCGGCTGAAGCCTTCGGATCGGCGGCTTCCATCACCGGACGTCCGACCACCAGATAGTCGGCGCCGGCGGCAATGGCGCGGGCCGGCGTCATGATCCGTTTCTGGTCGCCGGTCGCCGAGCCCGCGGGGCGGATGCCCGGCGTCACCAGGTTCATCTGATCGCCGACGATCTTGCGCAAGGCGGCGGCCTCCTCGGGCGAGCTGACGAGGCCGTCGACACCAAGCGCCTGCGCCTGTTTGGCGCGCGCTTCGACGAGATCGGAGACGTTGAGGCGATAGCCCGCCGCGTGCAGGTCGGTATCGTCGTAGGAGGTCAGCACCGTCACCGCGAGGATCTTCAGGCCGGAGCCGGCGCGGGCCTCGACCGCTGCCTTCATGGTCTGCGGGTAGGCATGCACGGTGAGAAAGGTCGCGCCGAGTCCGGCGACGCTTTCGACCCCGCGCGCCACGGTGTTGCCGATGTCGTGCAGCTTCAGATCGAGGAAGACCTTCTTGCCGCTGCCTGCAAGCTGTTTCGCCAGGATGAGGCCGCCGGCATAACCGAGCTGATAGCCGATCTTGTAGAAGGTGACGGCATCGCCGAGCCGGTCGATCATCGCCTCGGCGCTGGCGACCGACGGCAGATCGAGCGCCACGATCAACCGGTCTCTTGGAGCGATCCTGGTCGGCTGCATGTCACCTCACATCATGCGTTGGGATTGGTCGATCAGCTGCCGCACCAGCGCCCGCATCGCGTCGATGTCGGCCTGGTGCTTCAGATGATCCATATCGTCATAGGCCTGCTCGGCGAATGACAGCGCGAGCTGGTTCGGGATCACGGTGGCGTGGCACGCCGTCAGGATCAGGCGCAGCGCGGCCAGCGCGCGCGTGCCGCCGAGCCGGTTGCCGGATGCGGCTGAAATCGCGAACGCGCGGCCATGGAACACTTGACCTCGCACCTCGTGCGGATCCTGCACGCGGCTCACCCAGTCGATCGTGTTCTTCACCAGCGCCGGCACCGAGGAATTGTATTCCGGCGTCACGATCAGCACGCCATGATGGGCGCCGATCATCCGCTTCAGATTCACGGCATGCTGCGGCACGCCGGATTTCGCCTGCAGATCGCCGTCATAGATCGGCAGCGGAAAATCGCCGAGCGAGATGCGGGTGACGTCGGCGCCGGATTGCGCCAGTTCGTACGCCAGCACGGCGGCCAACTTCGCATTGAGCGAGCCTGACCGAAGCGATCCGGGGATCACGAGGATTTTCAGCGCGGACATCTTGAAATCGCAGGTATTGGGCGCAGGCCCGGCGCGACGGGCGCTGGGTGGTCAGCCCTTGCGATACACCCAGACCCGCGCGGGCGGAAGGTTCATCCAGATCCGCTCGGAGGCCTCTGTGGACACGCCCGGCAGCGACTTCGGAATCGGAGGCACCACCGAATAGGTGAACTGAATGAACGGCGCGCCGGGTGCGAGCGCCAGGAAGGCGTCACGGACCAGCCTCAGGCGGGTCAGCATCGGCTTGGTGACGAGCGGCAGGCCGGAGACCACGGCCGAGGCGGGGGATTTCAGCACCTCCCACACAGTATCGCGCAGCGTGTAGGCGTCTCCCTGGACGACCCTGGCCTGCGGATAGCGTTCGCGCAGCAACGCGCAGAAGCCGGGATTGTATTCGACCAGGACGAGACGCTTTTGATCGACGCCGTGCTCGATCAGCGCGTTGGTGATCGCCCCGGTGCCGGGTCCAAGTTCGATGACCGGCCCTTCGGCGTCGCGATCGACATATTGCGCCATGGTGCGGGCGAGCAGCCGTCCGGACGGCATCACCGCGCCCATATGCAGCGGCTTCTCCATCCATGAACGGAGAAATCGAACCTCGTCGTCGAGACGGAGGGGCTTCTTCGACGCACGCACGGACGATTGCAAAGGCATGTCGCTACCAGGCGGGGACCGCACAATCGAGCGGTTGTCAGAAAACAGTCACAAACACGTATAGATCGAAGTCGTTACGGTCAAGCATAACGACTGCGGCTAGACGGAGCGATTGCCAAAGAAGTCCTTGACCTTAGAGAAGAAACCCGCCGCCTCCGGCTGGGTTGCGCCGGACGAGAGTTTTTCGAACTCCATCAGCAGTTCTTGCTGCTTCTTGGTCAGATTTTGCGGCGTTTCGACCACGACCTGCACATACATGTCGCCGGTCTGGCGCGAACGCAGCACCGGCATACCCTTTGATGCGATGCGGAATCGCCGGCTGGACTGGGTGCCGGCCGGCACCTTCACCTTGGTCTTGCCCTTGTCGATGGTCGGCACCTCGAATTCGCCGCCGAGCGCTGCGGTCACCATCGAGATCGGCACGCGGCAGTGCAGGTCGGCGCCGTCGCGCTGGAAGAACTGGTGCGTGGTCAGCGACAGGAAGATGTAGAGGTCGCCGGGCGGTCCGCCGCGGACACCGGCCTCGCCTTCGCCGGCGAGACGAATCCGGGTGCCGTCCTCGACGCCCGGGGGAATGTTGACCGACAGCGTGCGGTCGCGCGTCACCCGGCCGGAACCGGCGCAGGAGGTGCAGGCATCCTCGATCATCTGGCCGCGGCCCTGACAGCCGGGACAGGTCCGCTCCAGCGTGAAGAAGCCCTGGGCCTGTCGGATACGGCCGGCGCCGCCGCAATGCGAGCAGGTCTTCGGCTTGGTGCCGGCCTTGGCGCCGGTGCCCGAGCAGGATTCGCAGGTGACCGAGACCGGGATCTCGATCTGCGCGGTCTTGCCCTGGAAGGCCTCCTCGAGCGTGATCTCCATGTTGTAGCGCAGGTCGGCGCCGCGCTCGCGGCCGCCGCCGCGGCGCTGCCCGGCCATGCCGAACAGATCCTCGAAGATGTCGGAGAAGGATGAGGCGAAGCCGGCGCCGAAGCCGGGGCCGCCGCCGCCCATGCCCTGCTCGAAAGCGGCATGGCCGAAGCGGTCATAGGCGGCGCGCTTGTCGCCGTCCTTCAGCACCTCATAGGCTTCGTTGATTTCCTTGAACCGGACTTCGCTGGTGGCGTCGCCCGGATTCTTGTCCGGATGCCATTTCATCGCGAGCTTGCGGAAAGCCGATTTCAGCTTGGTCTCGTCCGCGTTCCGCTCAACCTCGAGGGTCTCGTAATAGCAGCGCTTGGTGGACATCCTTCAATTCCGTCCGAAGTTCATCGCGATCGCCGAAGCTTGCGCTCAGGATCGCGTCAAGGATTGCGCCTGTCTGGAAGATGCAGCGATCGCCTTAAAGAAAAATGACCCCCACTCCTCCGAGCCGCGGCGCGTACTCATTGGTGTGAGGGTCATGATCGCAAATCCGCTTAAGCAGACTTCTTGCTGTTCTTGTCGTCATCGACCTCGGTGAATTCCGCGTCGACAACGTCATCCTTGGCAGCGTCCTTGGCCGCATCGGCCTCGGCCTGCTGCTTGTACATGGCCTCGCCGAGCTTCATCGAAGCCTGCGCCAACGTATTGGTCTTGGCCTTGATCGCCTCGGCGTCGTCGCCCTTCAGCGCTTCCTTGAGGTCGCTGACGGCGTCTTCGATCGCGCGGCGCTCGGTGTCGGCGATCTTCGAACCGTGTTCGGCCAGAGCCTTCTCGGTCGAGTGAACCAGACCGTCGGCATGGTTCTTGGCGTCGACAGCCTCGCGGCGCTTCTTGTCCTCGGCCGCGTTGACCTCGGCGTCCTTGACCATCTTGTCGATGTCGGCCTCGGACAGACCGCCGGATGCCTGGATCCGGATCTGCTGTTCCTTGCCGGTCGCCTTGTCCTTGGCCGAGACGTTGACGATGCCGTTGGCGTCGATGTCGAAGGTCACCTCGATCTGCGGCATGCCGCGCGGAGCCGGCGGAATGCCCATCAGGTCGAACTGGCCGAGCATCTTGTTGTCGGCCGCCATTTCACGCTCGCCCTGGAAGACGCGGATGGTGACGGCGCCCTGATTGTCTTCGGCGGTCGAGAACACCTGGCTCTTCTTGGTCGGGATCGTGGTGTTGCGGTCGATGATGCGGGTGAACACGCCGCCCAGCGTCTCGATGCCCAGCGACAACGGGGTCACGTCGAGCAGCAGCACGTCCTTGACATCGCCCTGCAGCACGCCGGCCTGGATCGCAGCGCCGATCGCGACGACCTCGTCGGGATTGACGCCCTTGTGCGGCTCCTTGCCGAAGAACTGCTTCACGACTTCCTGGATCTTCGGCATGCGGGTCATGCCGCCGACCAGCACCACTTCGCCGATCTCGCCGGCGGTCAGGCCGGCATCCTTCAGCGCCTTGCGGCACGGCTCGATGGTCTTCTCGACGAGGTCGGCCACCAGCGCCTCGAACTTGGCGCGGGTCAGCTTCATCGTCAGATGCTTCGGACCGGTCTGGTCAGCCGTGATGAACGGCAGGTTGATTTCGGTCTGCGTGGTCGACGACAGCTCGATCTTGGCCTTCTCCGCAGCCTCCTTCAGGCGCTGCAAGGCAAGCTTGTCGTTGCGCAGGTTGATGCCCTGCTCCTTCTGGAATTCGTCGGCGAGATAGCCGACCAGGCGCATGTCGAAATCTTCACCGCCGAGGAAGGTGTCGCCGTTGGTCGACTTCACCTCGAACACGCCGTCGCCGATCTCGAGGATCGAGACGTCGAAGGTGCCGCCGCCGAGGTCGTACACGGCGATCGTGCCGGACTTCGACTTGTCGAGACCGTAGGCGAGCGCGGCAGCCGTCGGCTCGTTGATGATGCGCAGCACTTCGAGGCCGGCGATCTTGCCGGCGTCCTTGGTGGCCTGACGCTGCGCGTCGTTGAAATAGGCGGGAACCGTGATGACAGCCTGCTCGACCTTCTGGCCGAGATGCGCCTCAGCGGTCTCCTTCATCTTCTGCAGGATGAAGGCCGAGACCTGCGAGGGCGAATAGGTCTTGCCATCGGCTTCGACCCAGGCGTCGCCGTTCGATGCCTTGACGATCTTGTAGGGAACGAGCTTCTTGTCCTTCTCGACCATCGGGTCGTCATAGCGGCGGCCAATGAGGCGCTTCACCGCAAAGAACGTACGCTCGGGATTGGTCACCGCCTGGCGCTTCGCCGGCTGTCCGACGAGGCGCTCGTCATCGTCAGTGAAGGCAACGATCGACGGCGTCGTCCGCATGCCCTCGGCATTCTCGATCACCTTGGCGTTCTTGCCATCCATTACGGCGACGCACGAATTCGTGGTGCCGAGGTCGATCCCAATGACCTTACCCATGGTTTTCATATCCTCTTTGCTACGGCAGGTTGGTTGGGCCCTGACGGCGCTCCGTACCGAACCCCCAGACGTTCACATACTCGCGATATTGCGACGGTGAGCCTGATATAGGAGAGAGGGTCCTGCCCGCAAGGACTGGACGCAACGTTGAGGCCTGAAAAGACTGACGTTTGAAAGATTGTGTCAGCCCGACTGCGGCGCCGGTTCAAGCCCGATCCAAGTTAACAAATCGGCAATGATGCGGCCCGCCGTCGACCGCGAACATCCGCTACACGACGTCGGCGCTGTTGAGTGAACACTCACAAACGTCGTATGCGGAAGCGGGCGCAGGCCAAGGGCGCGCTGTTTGGCCGCTGGCGGCCGATCGTCGGAAACGTCGGGAAACTGGAAAGTGCCAGCCAATCGGGACGAAAAGCCCATGGAATCGGGCCTGCAGGCCCGGAGCGCGGCTTTGGCGGCCTGTTGCAGGGTCATCAAAACCGCTAAAAGCGGTCCGACTGAAAGAGGCCATCCAGCCCTGCACCGGCCCCGTTGCGCGGCCACCAAGCAAAACCGGTAGATCCCCCATGACGCCTTTTCGACTTCTCGTTGCGGTTGCCTTGCTGCTTGCTGCCACCTGTCGTGGCTTTGCCGCCGACGTGGTGTTTCCGCCGGGCGCGCATGTCGGGATGAAGCCGCTGGTGGGCCTCAACCGCGCCAAGTCGTTCATCGGCTTCGAGACCGAGGATCAGGGCGTGAAGGTCTTGATCGCCGATCTGCCCGCGGACGCCTACAACGAGGTCGTGAGCGCCTTCAAGGCCAACCCGGCCGGTAGCGGAAACATCAAGCCGGAGAGCCTCGAGACGCCGGCCGGCCTTGCCTATTACACCGTGGAGAGCGCGCGCGACGGCACCACCAATGTGCGGCGCTATTCCATGATCCTGCCGGGACCGACCTTCTCCGGCTATGTCGCGGTGCAGGTGCCGGAGAACGCGAGCAAGATCTACACCGACGACGCCGTGCGGCAGATGTTCGCCACCGCCCAGATCCGCAACGAGGTGCCGGTCGACGAACAGCTCGGCATGATGCCGTTCAAGGTCACCGAGCTCAGCAGCTTCAAGAATGTCCGCATGCTGGCGCCGGGCGCGGCGCTGCTGATGGCCGACGGCGACGACAAGGGCCTTGAGACCAAGCCCTTCATGCTGCTTGGCATCATCGGCTCGGCCCCGGCCACACCAGATGATCGCGGTCGCTTCGCCCAGCAGATCGCCACCACGATCCCCGGCGTGCGCGACGGGCGGATCACCATGTCCGAACCGATCCGGATCGACGGCCAGCCCGGCTTCGAGACGCGCATCGACGCCGTCAGCGGCAAGGACAACACCCCGGTGACCATCGTGCAGTGGCTGCGGTTCGGCGCGCAAACATCGATGCGCATCATCGGCAGCTCCCCGCGCACCGATTGGGAGAAGGCCTTCCCGCGCTTCCGCGCGGTGCGCGACGGCATCCAGCCGCGCGGCTGACAGGCCCGCCGAAAAATCGGACTTTCGCAGCTCTACGAACGGAACTAGCCTCCTCGCGCGGCTACCAAAGCGAGGAGGGCGCGATGTTGGATCGACGACAGGTCGTTGCAGGGCTCGGTACGCTGGTGCTTGCGGCGCTGGTTCCAAAACATCTCTGGGCGGCTGCGATCAAGCCCGACGACGGCTCCGCGCTGCTCGTGATCGACGTCCAGAACTGCTTCCTGCCCGGCGGCAGCCTTGCGGTGAAGGACGGCGAGCAGGTGGTGCCGGTGATCAACCGGATCGCCACGAGCTTCGCCAATGTGGTGATGACGCAGGACTGGCACACACCCGGACACATCTCCTTTGCCTCGACCCATTCCGGCAAGAAGCCGTTCGAGACCGTCGACCTTGCCTATGGCAAGCAGGTGCTGTGGCCCGACCACTGCGTCCAGGGCACCGATGGCGCCTCGCTGTCGAAGGAACTCGCGATCCCGCAGGCCGGGCTGATCATCCGCAAGGGTTTTCACAAGGACGTCGACAGCTACTCCGCCTTCACCGAGGCCGACGGCAAGACCACCACGGGGCTCGCCGCCTATCTCAAGGCACGCAACGTCGAGCGGGTTTTCGTGGCCGGGCTCGCCACCGATTTCTGCGTGGCATGGACCGCGCTCGATGCGCGCAAGGCCGGCTTCGAGACCTATGTGGTGGAAGACGCCTGTCGCGGCATCGACACACAGGGATCGCTCGCCAAGGCCTGGGACGACATGGCCAAGGCCGGCGTCAAGCGCATCCAATCCTCGGATATCGCGTAAAACGCAGCCTCGCGAGATCCGCATGGCCGAGTCTGCGTCACCCCTTGCATTCGATCTCGCGCAGCGCCTGCCATCGCCGCGCCTGGCGGGCCTGATCGCCCGGATCACCGGTTATCGCGAGACCGCGACGGGCCGGTTCGCACAACGGCAGACCGCGCCGCTCATCGTCCCGCTGATCATCAGTTTCGGCTCACCATTCCTGATCGCACTGTCGCGCGAGCCCGGCGCGGCCGATCGTCAGCTCAGCTTCGCCGCCGGCCTGCATGCCGGGCCTGTCTACATCCAGTCCGACGGCCACGCTGCCTGCGTCCAGGTCGATTTCACCCCGCTCGGCGCCTACAGCTTCTTCGGCGGCGCCGTGACCGACCTGGTCGGGCGCATGGTCGATATCGACGATGTGCTCGGCCATGATGGCCGTCGTCTGCGCGAACAACTCGGCGCCGTGACGTGCTGGCAGCGCCGCTTCGACCTGATCGAGGCGTTCGTGCTGCGCCGCGCCGGCCACATGCCGTCTTTCGAAGTCGCGTTCGCCTATCGAAAACTGGCGCGCTCGGCCGGCGCTATCAGCATCACGGCACTGGCCGATGAGATCGGCTGGAGCCGCAAGCATCTGGCCGGCCGGTTTCGGTCCGAGCTCGGCCTCTCCCCCAAATCGCTGGCGCGCATGATGCGGTTTCACTGGGCGAGCAGGCTGGCACAAAGCGGCGCTGCGCTTGGCTGGGCGGGGATCGCGGCGGAAAGCGGCTATGCCGACCAGGCCCATCTCGCCCGCGAGTTCGTCGAATTCGCGGGCGAACCGCCAACCGCCTGGGCGCGCCGCCAGGCGCTGACCGACCGCCGGCTGGTTCACGCCGACGATGGGCTGGCGGACTGGTAACAAACCTTCAAGCCGACGCCGCGTTGCCTCGTGCAGGATGGCGCCGTCAGCCAAGGAGGTGAGCGACCATGACGCACGACATCGAACCGCCCCGCATCTATCCGACCCTGCGCTGCAAGGACGCCGAGGCGATGACCAACTGGCTCACGACGGTGCTTGGGTTCACCGAACACGTCGTCTACCGCGATGGCGGCGTGATCCATCACGCCGAGCTCGCCTATGGTTCCTCGATGCTGATGCTGGGCCAGAGCCGTGACGACGCATATGGCAGGCTGGTCGGCGACCTCGACAACCGCCGCACCGAATCGATCTATATCGCCGTCGACGATCCCGACGCGCTGCACGCGAAGGTCAAGGCTGCCGGCGCCAAGATCGAGATGGAACTGCGAGACACCGACTATGGCAGCCGCGACTTCGCCTGCCGCGATCCGGAAGGAAATCTCTGGAGCTTCGGCACCTATTGGCCGAAGGCACACGAGAAGCCGCGACCGTGAGCCCGCGCAATCCGCGCGCTCACAAACGGGCAGCCGGGATCGGATGGATCAGGCGGTGATGTCCGCGGTCGGGGCGGCCTTGGCGCCGCCCTTGGAGACGCCGACCAGGGCCGGACGCAGGATGCGCTCGCCGATCATGTAACCGGCCTGCACGACCTGCACCACGGTGCCCGACGGCACCGACGGATCGGGCACCTCGAACATCGCCTGCTGGAAGTTCGGATCGAACTTCTCGCCGATCGGGTCGAACTTCTTGACGCCGTTCTTCTCCAGCGCGTTGAGCAGCGAACGTTCGGTCAGCTCGACGCCTTCGATCAGCGCCTTCAGGCCGGGATCGGCGGCTTCCTTGGTCTCGGCCGGCACCGCATCGAGCGCGCGCTGCAGGTTGTCGGCGATATCGAGCACGTCGCGGGCAAAGCCTGTGATGCCGTAGGTCTTGGCGTCGGCGACCTCGCGGCGGGTGCGCTGGCGGAGATTCTCCATCTCGGCCAGCGTGCGCAGCGTCCGGTCGCGCGCCTCGGCGAGTTCCTTGGTCAGCGCCTCGGCCGATCCGGCCTCGGGCTCGTCAGGCATGATGTAGGGCTTCGAGACCACGGGCTCACCCGTCGGCGCCGAATTCTCGGTGTTGTCATTGGCCCGGTTCGGATCGGTCATGGCTTGCCTTCTCGAAAACTCGCGTCGGTTCAAATCTTGGGGATTGCTTGCCGGGATATCGTGCTTTGGGCGGCGAAAATCAAGCGCAACATACCGGTCTCGGGAACTGGGATCTCCGGCCTGGGTGAAGAAAACCCGTCAAATGAAAGCGAAATCGCCCTCCGGTCAGCCGCCGAGCATCTTGCTGACGATGCGCGCGGCATAGTCCACCGTCGGTATCACCCGCGCATAGTTCAGCCGCGTCGGTCCGATCACGCCGAGGACGCCCACGATCCGCCCCTGGGCGTCACCGTAGGGTGCGATGATGGTCGAGGAACCCGACAGCGAGAACAGCTTGTTCTCCGAGCCGATGAAGATCCGCACGCCCTCGCCGCGTTCGGCGCGGCCGAGCAGATCGATCACGCCGCGCTTGGTTTCGAGATCGTCGAACAGCGACTTGATGCGCTCGAGATCGTCGAGCGCATGCAGGTCCTCGAGCAGATTGGCGTGACCGCGCACGATCAGCTGGCGGTCCTCGTTCTCGCCGCCGGACCAGCTCGCGATGCCCGCCGCGACCACCTTTTGCGTGAGCTGATCGAGCTCGGCGCGGTTTTGCGTCAATGCCGTCTCGAGCTCGAGCCGCGCTTCAGCCAGCGTCCGGCCGCGGATCCGCGCATTGAGGAAGTTGGTCGCCTCGGTCAGGGCCGAGGATGGAACACCCGGCGGCAGCGCCAGCACGCGGTTTTCGACCTGGCCGTCTTCGCCGACCAGCACGACCAGCGCCTTCTCCGGCTCCAGCCGGACGAACTCGATGTGCTTCAGCCGCGCATTCGACTTTTGCGTCAGCACCACCGCCGCGGCGCGGGTCAGCCCCGACAGCCGCGTCAAGGCTTCGCCAAGCGCGGCCTCGACGGATTGCGCGCGGCCGACGGCCGCAAGCTGGGTCTGGATCGATTGACGCTCGGCCTCGGTGAGGTCGCCGACCTGCATCAGCGCGTCGACGAAGAAGCGCAGCCCGAGTTCGGTCGGTAACCGGCCGGCGGAGGTGTGCGGCGCATAGATCAGGCCGAGCTGCTCGAGATCCGACATCACGTTGCGGACCGAGGCCGGCGACAGCGGTAATGCGATCAGGCGCGAAATGTTGCGCGAACCGACCGGCTCGCCGGTCGCAAGATAGCTTTCGACGATTTGACGAAAAATGTCGCGCGAACGCTCGTTGAGCTGGGCGAGCCCGGCATGCGGCGCGATCAGGCCAATCGGATCGTGGTGAGTCACACTCCAGTCCCTCACAATTACTGCATAATTTGTCGATCCGGGAGGCCGATGACAAGCATGCATTCGGCCCCGTGGTACCGGACCCTGCCGGGGCCGAAAACCCTTGCCGCTGCCCCTTCCCCCTCCTACAAGCACGGCCAGCCAATTTTCTCGGATTTCTGGAGGATTTCATGCGGCCAAGCCGCCGTGCACCCGATGAACTGCGTCCCGTGTCGCTGGAACGCGGCGTTGTCAAATATGCCGAAGGTTCCTGCATGGTGAGGTTCGGCGACACCCATGTGCTGGTGACCGCCACGCTGGAAGAGCGGTTGCCGCCGTGGCTGAAGGGCCAGGGCCGCGGCTGGGTCACCGCCGAATACGGCATGCTGCCGCGCGCCACCCTGGAACGCACCCGCCGCGAGGCCTCGGCCGGCAAGCAGGGCGGCCGGACGGTCGAGATCCAGCGGCTGATCGGCCGCTCGCTGCGCGCGGCCGTCGATCTGGAGGCGCTCGGCGAGCGCCAGATCACGGTCGATTGCGACGTCATCCAGGCCGACGGCGGCACCCGCACCGCCTCGATCACCGGTGCCTGGGTGGCGCTGGCCGACTGCATCAACTGGATGAAGACCCGCAACATGCTGAAGACCAACGTGTTGCGCGACAATGTGGCGGCGATCTCCTGCGGCATCTACCAGGGCACGCCGGTGCTCGATCTCGACTATGCCGAGGATTCCGAAGCCGACACCGACGCCAATTTCGTCATGACCGGCGACGGCCGGATCATCGAGGTGCAAGGCACCGCCGAGAAGACGCCGTTCTCGGAAGGCGAGTTCCTGGGGCTGATGGCGCTGGCGCGCAAAGGTGTCGCGCGTCTGGTCGACTTGCAAAAGATCGCGGTGGCGTAGTCAGATTGGTCATGCACCGCCGAATCACCGGAAGGCTCGTCATCGCCACCCATAATCCCGGCAAGCTTGCCGAGATGCGGGAACTTCTGGAGCCGCATGGCGTGGAGGTGGTGTCGGCGGGCGAGCTCGACCTCGCCGAGCCCGAGGAGACCGGCGACAATTTTCGCGCCAACGCGGCGATCAAGGCGATCGCGGCAGCGAAGGCGACCGGACTGCCCGCCTTCGCCGACGATTCCGGCATCGTGGTCGACGCACTCGACGGCGCGCCCGGGATCTACTCGGCGCGTTGGGCCGGCGAGGGCAAGGACTTCATGGCGGCGATGACGCGGATCGAGCGGCTGCTGCAGGAACGCGGCGCCACCGCACCGGACCGGCGCAAGGCCCACTTCGTCTCGGCGTTGTGCGTGGCCTGGCCCGACGATCATCTCGAGGAGGTCGAGGCCCGCGTCGACGGAACCCTGGTCTGGCCGCCGCGCGGCACCGCCGGATTCGGCTATGATCCGGCGTTCCTGCCCGACGGCTACACACGGACCTTCGGCGAGATGACCAGCATCGAGAAGCACGGCCTGCCGCCGCTCGGGCTCGGCCTGTCGCATCGCGCCCGCGCCTTCGTGAAGCTCGCGGAGATCTGCCTTGAGCCACGCTGACCGAGAAGCCTTCGGCGTCTACGTGCACTGGCCGTTCTGCCTGTCGAAATGCCCGTATTGTGATTTCAACAGCCACGTGCGGCATGCGCCCGTCGACGAGGAGCGCTTCGTGCGCGCGTTCGCCCGCGAGATCGAGACGACGGCTGCGCGCGTGCCGGGGCGTCAGGTGTCCTCGATCTTCCTCGGCGGCGGCACGCCGTCGTTGATGCAGCCGCAGACCGTCGGTGCCGTGCTCGATGCGATCGGCAAGCACTGGCAGGTCTCGCGCGATGTCGAGGTCACGCTCGAGGCCAATCCGACCAGCGTCGAGGCGACGCGCTTTCGCGGCTATCGCGCAGCCGGCGTCAACCGCGTCTCGCTCGGCGTGCAGGCGCTCGATGACGCCTCGCTGAAGGCACTGGGCCGCCTGCACACCGCGCGCGAGGCGCTCGACGCGGTCGCGATCGCGCGCTCTGCATTCGACCGTTACTCGTTCGATTTGATCTACGCGCGCCCCGACCAGACGCCGCGGATGTGGGCCGATGAATTGAAGCAGGCGATCTCGGAAGCGGCCGAGCATCTGTCGCTCTACCAGCTCACGATCGAGGAAGGCACGCCGTTCTTCGGGCTGCATGCCGCCGGCAAACTGCAAACGCCGGATGAGGCGACCGCGCGCGCTCTCTACGACGTGACGCAGGAGGTCTGCGCCCGCGAGGGATTGCCGGCCTACGAGATCTCCAATCACGCCCGCGCCGGCGCCGAGTGCAAGCACAACCTCGTCTACTGGCGCGGTGAGGAATATGCCGGCATCGGCCCCGGCGCGCACGGCCGGCTCGACATCGATGGCGTCAGGCACGCGACCGCAACCGAGCGGCGCCCCGAGGCCTGGCTGTTGAACGTCGAGGAGCGCGGCCACGGCGTCGTCAGCGATGACAGCCTCAACAGCGAAGAGCGCGCCGACGAGTTTCTCTTGATGGGGCTGCGGCTCGCCGAGGGCATCGATCCCAAGCGCTATGCGAAGCTCTCCGGCCGCCAGCTCGATCCGCACCGGATCGCGATGCTGCGCGAGGAGGGCGCGATCGCCGTCGATGCCGACGGACGGCTGCGGGTGACCAAGTCGGGATTCCCGGTGCTCGACGCCGTCGTCGCGGATCTCGCGGCCTAGCTGCACGGCGCCAAAATATCGAAAACAACCCCATGCACAGTAGCTGGCGGGTGCTTTAGCGCGATTTCAGGCCGCCGCCTGACGAAAATTAAGCCCCAAAACTCTTCGGCGAACCTGCAACCGCAGTAGCGCCGCCCGAGGCCACCTTCATGACCGCAAGGCCGCGCTCATTGGTGCCGTCGGAGCGGAAGCGGAACAGGCCGTCGATGCCGGCGAAGCCGGACGGATTGGTCAGCGTCTCCGGCGCAAAGCGCTGCGCGCCTTGCGTGCGCGCGAGCGCCGCCATCAACGCCACGGCATCATAGGCAAGCGTCGCGGTGCGCACCGGCTCGCCACCGTATTTGGTGCGGTAACGGCCGGCGAAGCTGCGGAAGCCGGACGGATCAGGCGCGGCGTAGAGGCCGCCCTGCAAGACGGGGCTCGCGAACACCCGCGGATTGTCCCACAGCCCGGTGCCGAGCAGCTGGATGTTGCGCAGATTGGCGCCCGCCGCGGTCAAGGCATCGGCGGTCGCGACGACCGAATCACCATCGTCGGCGATCAGCAGCGCATCGGCCTGGCCGAGCGCCTGCGCCACGGTTCGCGCCGGCGTCGCGCGATCGGCGCCATATTTCTCGAATGCGACGACGCGGCCGTTCTTGCGGCCGACCGCCTGCTTGAAGGCGGCCTCGACGACGTTGCCATAGGCATTGTCCGGCACCATCGCGGCGAACGAGCGCTTTCCGATCCCCGCCGAGTAGTCGACGATGCGATTGATGTCGGACTCCGGCAGGAAGCTCAGCAGATAGACGCCGCGCCCGGCCACGCTCGAATCAGTGGAGAACGCGATCACCGAGGTTCCGCGCGGCCGCGTCAGTTGCGCGACGGCCGGCACCGAGCCTGCGAACAGCGGTCCCAGAATGATCTCGGCGCCTTCGGACAGTGCCTGCTGGGCACCCTGCGATGCGCCCTGCGGGCTGCCGCCATCGTCCTTGATCAGGAGCTGGATGTTCGGGTTCTGAAATTCCGCCAGCGCCATTTCGGCCGCGTTCCGCATCGACTGGGCGGCAAGTCCGGCATTGCCGGAAGCCGACAGCGGCAGGATCAGCCCGATCTTGACCTGCCCGGTGCCGACCGCCTGCGGCTGCTGCTGCGGGCCGGCGGGACCGCCTTCCTGGTTGCCGCCGAGCGGGCTGGAAAACTGGCTCAAGCTTTGCTGCACGCCGGAACAGGCCGTCAGCAGCGGCGCGCCCACGAGGAGGCCGAGCGCGGTCCGCCGGGTGGTGCCCGACGGCGTGGACTTGCGGTGATGCGGGCCTTCCATCGTCTCTCTTCTCTTGGCCGACCGTGATCAGCCAGGACTCCATCCAGCTCTGATGAGGCGGGTGGATTCAGGCATATTCTCGGCGAATAGTTAACTAAAACAAAAGGATTATGGCCCCGCGGCGCCCTTGCCGCGGCCTCCATTTCCCCCGTCAGGCAGCGTTCCGTCACCGCCGTTTGCGGATATGGCGCTAGCGCCGCCATCCCTCTAGAGCTTATCCCGTTCCGATTGAATCGGAACGGGGCTCTAGATTCTCGGTTTGGCGCGTTTTCTTCACCTGAACCGGTACCCACTTCGCTCGAAAACGCTCTAGATTGGCATTATGCGCGCAAAAGCCAGTTCCCTCCACCATTCGGATGCCACGACAGGCGCTGCGGCCAGAACCTTTTCGATCGGCGGCCAGCAATTGGCCGCGCCAAGGGCCGCACCCGGGCTCCATCTGGTCGCGACCCCAATCGGAAATCTCGCCGACATCACCCTGCGCGCGCTGGAGACGCTGGCCGGTGTCGACGTCATCGCCTGCGAGGACACAAGGATCACCCGCCGGCTGACCGAACGTTATGCCATCGCCGCCGAACTCGCGCTCTACCACGAGCACAACGCGGCCCAGGCCCGGCCCAAGATCCTCGAACGCCTGGCGGAGGGCGCCGCGATCGCGCTGGTTTCCGACGCCGGCACGCCGCTGATCTCCGATCCCGGCTTCAAGCTGGTGCGCGAGGTCTGCGCCGCCGGGCATGCCGTCATCGCGGTGCCGGGGCCATCATCGGTGCTGACGGCGCTGTCGGTCGCGGCTCTGCCGACCGACCGGTTTTTCTTCGAGGGATTTTTGCCCGCGAAGGAGCACGCACGCCGGGCGCGGCTCAACGAGCTGGCGAGGGTCGATTCGACGCTCGTGATGTTCGAATCGGGCAACCGCGTACAGGACACGCTGCGCGATCTCGCCGCGATCATGGCCGGACGCGATGCCGCGATCTGCCGCGAGCTGACCAAGCTGCACGAAGAGATCACGCGCGCGCCGGTCGCCGAGCTGGCGGCAAGCGCGGACGCGCTGGAAACGCGCGGCGAGTTCGTGCTGGTCATCGGACCGCCGGCCGATGATGCCGGGGTGATGGACCAGGATATGCTCGACGATCTGCTGCGGGCGCAGCTCGCCCGCGGCAGCGTCAAGGATGCGGTCGCCCATGCGGTCGAGCTGTCGGGCCGGCCGCGCCGCGAGGTCTATGCCCGCGCCCTCGAGCTTGCGAAGACCACCGGGGACGGCAATGGCGAAGACTGACAGCGCCTCGCCGGAGCGCGTCGCGGCGTTCCGGACCGGCATCTCGGCGGAGAGCCGCGCCGCAGCGCTTCTGATCGCCAAGGGCTATCGCATCCTGGCGCGACGCTTCCGTACCCCCTTCGGCGAGATCGACCTCGTGGTGCGCCGGCGCAACTTGCTGGCCTTCGTCGAGGTCAAGGCCCGTGCCAGCCTCGACGACGCCGCCTATGCGGTGACGCCGCGGCAGCAGCTGCGCATCATCAATGCCGCCCAGGCCTGGCTGATGGCGCATCCCGAACATGCCGAATTCGATCTCAGATTCGACGCCGTGCTGATTGCGCCGAAGAGCCTGCCGCGCCATCTGTTAGCGGCATTCGACGCCAGCCCTAATTAACCTCAAGACCTCGCGGGACACGCTTATGAAATTGAAGATCGCCGTCCAGATGGATCCCATCGCGCGCATCAATATCCGCGGCGATTCGACCTTTGCGCTGCTGCTCGAGGCGCAGAAGCGCGGCCACGGCATTTCCTACTACACGCCCGACAAGCTGTCGCTGCGCGGCGAGGAGCTGGTAGCGCCGGTGCAGCCTCTCACCGTGCGCGACGAGGTCGGCAATCACTTCACGCTGGGCGAGGCGAAGCGCGAGCCGCTCAACGGCTTCGACGTCGTGCTGCTGCGCCAGGATCCGCCGTTCGACCTCGCCTACATCACCTCGACCCATTTGCTCGAGCGCATCCATCCGAAGACGCTGGTCGTCAACGACCCGGCCAGCGTGCGCAACGCGCCGGAAAAGCTGTTCGTGATGAATTTCCCGCAGCTGATGCCGCCAACCCTGATCTCGCGCGATCTCGACGAGATCAACGCATTCCGCGACCAGCATGGCGCCGTCGTCATGAAGCCGTTGCACGGCCATGGCGGCGCCGCCGTGTTCCGCGTGATGCCGCAGGACATGAACTTCGGCTCGCTGTTCGACATGTTCTCCGTCACGTTCAAAGAGCCCTGGGTGATCCAGCGCTTCCTCCCCGAGGTGAAGCATGGCGACAAGCGCATCATCCTGGTCGATGGCGAGTTCGCCGGCGCCGTCAACCGCGTGCCGGCAGCGGACGATCTGCGCTCCAACATGGTGCGCGGCGGCGCGGCCAAGGCGACCGAGCTCTCGGATCGCGAGCGCGAAATCTGCGCCACCGTTGGGCCCTCGTTGCGCGAACTTGGTCTGATGTTCGTCGGCCTCGACGTGATCGACGGCAATTTGACCGAGATCAACGTCACTTCGCCGACCGGCATCCGCGCAATCCAACGGCTCAATGGCCCCGACGTCGCGGCGATGATCTGGGATACCATCGAGAAGAAGCGCGCCGCCAGATAACCCTCCCTTGTGCGCCGCACAGCTGGCTGAAATTTAGCCAGCGTTCGATCGCGCATGCGTTCTCCTTATTCTTCTTGCCAGCTTGCGCGGGCGAGGGCAGCATCCGCTCGCCTGCGTCAGGTCAAGCGGCGGGTCAACGCGCGGGCAACAACGCGAAAATCTCATAAAAAATGTGGAGGAAGACGTTATGACGCTCAATGTCTCACGACGATCCTTGCTCGCGCTCGGTGCCGGTCTCGGCGCCAGCACCCTGCTCGGGGGCACCGCACAGGCACGCGCGCCGAAGCTCGGCACGCAGACACCCTACTGGCACCGCTTCATGCTCGGCGAAGCCGAAGTGACCGTCGTATCCGACGGGCCGCTTCCGCTCGGCGATCCCTCCGGCACTTTCACCGGTGTGCCGAAGGAGGAGGTGAAGAAGATGCTCTCCGACAACTTCCTCTCGCCCGACAATGTCGTGCTCGAGCAGAATTCGCCGATCGTCAACACCGGCGACAAGTTGATCCTGTTCGATACCGGCATGGGCACCTCGCAACTGTTCGGCAAGACCACCGGCCGGCAGCAGAAGAGCATGAAGGAAGCCGGCATCAAGCCAGAAGACATCGACGCCGTCGTGCTGTCGCACGCGCATATCGATCATATCGGCGGCATTGTCGGCGCCGACGACAAGCCGCTGTTCCCGAATGCGCAATACTACATCGCGCAGAGCGATCTCGAGTTCTGGACCGACGAAGGCAAGATGGGCAGTCCGTTGAAGGATTTCATCGTGCATGCCCGCAAGAACCTGCTGCCGGTGCGCGACCGCATCGTGTTCTTCAAGGACGGCCAGGAATTCCTGCCCGGCGTGACGGCAATCGCAGCGCCCGGCCACACCGTGGGCCACACCATCTTCATGGTGAGCTCGGGCGGCAAATCCTTCGCGTTCCTCGGCGACCTCTCGCATCACGCGGTGCTGCTGCTGGAGCGTCCGCGGATGGAGTTCTCCTACGACACCGATCCGAAGCAGGCGGCGAACTCGCGGGTCAAGCTGCTGGAGATGCTGGCCGCGAACAAGACCGCCGTGATGTCCTATCACTTCGCCTGGCCGGGCTACGGCCACGTCGCCAAGGTCGGCGAAGGCTTCCACTACTATCCAGAGCCGATGCAGATGAACCTGTGACGGACTGATTGCGAAGACGGACTAATTCGGGAGCGGCCGCCGCCGCTCCCGAATGCATTTGCCGCCCGGTGCAAGGAGCCCACGGGGTGTCCGGCCTATTCCGCCGGCGCAAGACGGCTCTCGGGGCGTGTGCGCGTCGTCTCTCGCGCGCCAATCCGCGCACGACGTTTGCGCCACCAGATCACGACGCCCGTCGCCGACAGCGCCGCAACCACCAATCCCATCAGCGAGATCAGGATGCGCCCGGGCAAGCCGGCGATCCGGCCGGAATGCAACGGAAACTGCATCTGCACGAACACGTCGGCCGCGGTGCCGACCCATGGCAGCCGCTCGCCGAGCGGACGGCCGTCCTCGCTGTCGTAGTAAAGCTGCGCCGGCCCGACGCCCGCGGCGCCATGTTCGTCGCCCGGCTCGAAGAATGCGACCGCATAGACGCCATGGGCCGGACCATAATTGATCGAACCGATCGGCGTGGTCCAGCCGCGCGCCTTGCCGTCGGCCGCGGCCCGCGCGGCGATCTCCGCATAGGCCATCCTTGGCTCGATCGGGTCGTCGAGATGACGGTATGGTCGCTGCTCGTAAGGTGTCGGCGTGTAGTTGGACACGGTCTTCATCAACGGCGAGAACACCTCGAAATAGAGGTTCAGCGAGAATGCCGTGAACGCGATCACAAACAGCAACGCCCAGGTCCACAGGCTGAAGGCGCGATGAATGTCGAAATTGATTCGATAGGCGCTGCCTGAGATCTTGATCTTCCAGGCCGGCGCCCAGCGGGTCCAGAAACCCTTGCCGCGCGGGCCCGATATCGCCGACGCCTGCTCCGCCCTTGCGCGCCGCCGCGACGGCAGGGTCAGGTAGAAGCCGACGAAACAATCGATCGTCCAGATGACGGCGATGACGCCGAGGAAGCGCATGCACCAGCGATCGCTGCCCCAGAATTCGGGGATATGCATCGTGTAGTGCAGCTTGTAGAGGAACGAGACGAAGTTTTCGCGGGTCACCGGCCAGACCGCGCCCCAATAGCGGCGTCCGAGCTCGACGCCGGTGTTGGGATCAAGAAAGACCTGGTTGTAGTCGAGCGTGTAACGTTTGCCGGTCGCCGGATCGATCCGCGGCAGCACGAAGAACCACAGCGACTCGCCTTTCTCCGCGGTCATGAACATGTGGACGACGCGGGCACGATGATCGCGCTGCTCGATCAGCCGGGCGAGTTCGACCGACGGGATCGCGGGTCCGGAGCTCGTCACCTCGAACAGCCTCCTGTTGAGCACATCGTCGATCTCGTGATCCCACGAGATGATCGCGCCGGTCACACCCGAGAAGAACAGGAAGGCCGCGGTGAGAAGTCCCGCCCAGCGATGCAGTCGTCCGAAGGTGGGTCTCATGGGCATTTCAGCAGGTTGTTCGGGGGTGATCACCAGCGATAGGTCAGCTTCGCGATCGCCTTGCGACCCTCCGCGTAGAAGCAGCTGGTGTTGCCGTAGCAGGCTGCCACATAGCGCGTGTCGGCGAGGTTGGTGACGTTGAGCGAGAGGCGATAATTGTCCCTGGTGTAGGCGACGAGCGCATCGACGACCGTCGACGCCGGCACCTTGAAGGTGTTGGCGTCGTCGCCGAACGTCGATCCGACATAGCGGACGCCGGCCCCGAACTGGACGCCGGCAAGCGGGCCACCCTGGACGGTGTAATCGCCCCACAGCGAGAAGCGGTTGAGCGGGACCGTGGTCGGCGCCTTGCCGACGTTGACGGGATCCTTGGTGACGACCGCGTCGACATAGGCGTAGCCGCCGCGGATATTGACGCCCTCGACAAGCGTCGCGGTGCCTTCGAGCTCGATCCCGCGCGACCTGACCTCGCCGGTCTGCTCGGCGAAATAGAACGGCGGGGCGTAGGTGACGACGTTGGATCGGGTGAGGTCGAAGGCGGCCAGCGTGATCAGCGCATTGATGCCGACCGGCTGGTACTTGACGCCGACTTCGTACTGGACGCCGGACTCCGGCTTCAGCAGCTCGCCGGCGGCGTTGATGCTCAGCACCGGCAGGAATGATTCCGAATAGCTGAAATAGGGCGCGATGCCGTTGTCGAAATTGTACATGACGGCGGCCCGGCCGGTGAATGCCGAGGCATCGGTCGAGGTCGACGTCCTCGCGAGATTGTTGTCGAGATCGGTGGTGACGAAATCCTGCCGCCCGCCAAGCAGGAATGACAGCCGGCCGAGCCTGATCTGGTCCTGCAGATAGAGGCCGGCCTGCGACTGCTTGATGCCGGTGTCGTCATACGGCCCGTTGTTGGTCCAGCTGTTGGTGTAGACCGGCGCGAAGACGTTGAGCTTGCCGGTGCTGTAGCTCGAGGCCATGTCGCGGAACGAGGTGTTGCGGTAATCGACGCCGAACAGCGTCGTGTGGCTCAGCATGCCGGTGACGAACTTGCCCTGCAGCTGGTTGTCGACCGCGAAGGAATCGATCGTCGAGCTGCCACCGGCGCCGCCGCGCGACAATAGGCCCGCAGCCTCGTCGGCGGCCGACGCATAGCCGGTGCCGTAGAAGCTCTTCTGCTCGTTTTGCATCCACGAATAGCGCAGGTTCTGGCGGAAGGTCAGCGCCTCGTTGAAGTCGTGCGACAGCATGTAACCGACCGAGGATTGCTCGGTGTCGAACTGGTTGAAGCCGGGCTCGCCGACGAAGCGCGTGTTCGGAATGTAGCGGCCGTTGTTGGCCCAGACGGTGCCGGACGGCGGCAGGAATTGCAGGCCCCAGCCGGTGCGTTCCTTCTGGTAATTCGCAAGGAAGGTGATCGTGGTGTCCTCGTTCGGCT